>NZ_AP019810.1:1557500-1857500 GCF_013394305.1 Enterococcus mundtii
GGAGTCCTACAACCCCAATGAGCAAGCTCATTGGTTTGGGCTTTTCCCGTTTCGCTCGCCGCTACTCAGGGAATCGAATTTTCTTTCTCTTCCTGCAGGTACTTAGATGTTTCAGTTCTCTGCGTCTACCTCGTATACGCTATGTATTCACGTATACGTAACATCCTATAAAAGATGCTGGGTTCCCCCATTCGGAAATCTCTGGATCATAGCTTACGTACAGCTCCCCAAAGCATATCGGTGTTAGTCCCGTCCTTCATCGGCTCCTAGTGCCAAGGCATCCACCGTGCGCCCTTATTCACTTAACCTTATCAACCTTACGGTTGGGTTTTGATCTTTCTTCTAGCGATAGAAGTCCAATCAAGAAAAATAAGCAATTGAACTTATTAAAAAACTCATTCAACGCGGTGTTCTCGGTTTGTATTACTTACATTTTTACTTCAATATCCAGTTTTCAATGAACAAGTATATAACAACATACGTTGTTAATGGAGCCTAGCGGGATCGAACCGCTGACCTCCTGCGTGCAAAGCAGGCGCTCTCCCAGCTGAGCTAAGGCCCCGGGTTAAATTTTGAGTAGACCTCTCAAAACTGAACAAAGTATCGACAAACGTGTGTAGTCTCCGTAATATTCCTTAGAAAGGAGGTGATCCAGCCGCACCTTCCGATACGGCTACCTTGTTACGACTTCACCCCAATCATCTATCCCACCTTAGGCGGCTGGCTCCAAAAAGGTTACCTCACCGACTTCGGGTGTTACAAACTCTCGTGGTGTGACGGGCGGTGTGTACAAGGCCCGGGAACGTATTCACCGCGGCGTGCTGATCCGCGATTACTAGCGATTCCGGCTTCATGTAGGCGAGTTGCAGCCTACAATCCGAACTGAGAGAAGCTTTAAGAGATTAGCTTAGCCTCGCGACTTCGCGACTCGTTGTACTTCCCATTGTAGCACGTGTGTAGCCCAGGTCATAAGGGGCATGATGATTTGACGTCATCCCCACCTTCCTCCGGTTTGTCACCGGCAGTCTTGCTAGAGTGCCCAACTAAATGATGGCAACTAACAATAAGGGTTGCGCTCGTTGCGGGACTTAACCCAACATCTCACGACACGAGCTGACGACAACCATGCACCACCTGTCACTTTGCCCCCGAAGGGGAAGCTCTATCTCTAGAGTGGTCAAAGGATGTCAAGACCTGGTAAGGTTCTTCGCGTTGCTTCGAATTAAACCACATGCTCCACCGCTTGTGCGGGCCCCCGTCAATTCCTTTGAGTTTCAACCTTGCGGTCGTACTCCCCAGGCGGAGTGCTTAATGCGTTAGCTGCAGCACTGAAGGGCGGAAACCCTCCAACACTTAGCACTCATCGTTTACGGCGTGGACTACCAGGGTATCTAATCCTGTTTGCTCCCCACGCTTTCGAGCCTCAGCGTCAGTTACAGACCAGAGAGCCGCCTTCGCCACTGGTGTTCCTCCATATATCTACGCATTTCACCGCTACACATGGAATTCCACTCTCCTCTTCTGCACTCAAGTCTCCCAGTTTCCAATGACCCTCCCCGGTTGAGCCGGGGGCTTTCACATCAGACTTAAGAAACCGCCTGCGCTCGCTTTACGCCCAATAAATCCGGACAACGCTTGCCACCTACGTATTACCGCGGCTGCTGGCACGTAGTTAGCCGTGGCTTTCTGGTTAGATACCGTCAAGGGGTGAACAGTTACTCTCACCCTTGTTCTTCTCTAACAACAGAGTTTTACGATCCGAAAACCTTCTTCACTCACGCGGCGTTGCTCGGTCAGACTTTCGTCCATTGCCGAAGATTCCCTACTGCTGCCTCCCGTAGGAGTTTGGGCCGTGTCTCAGTCCCAATGTGGCCGATCACCCTCTCAGGTCGGCTATGCATCGTGGCCTTGGTGAGCCGTTACCTCACCAACTAGCTAATGCACCGCGGGTCCATCCATCAGCGGCACCGTAAAGCGCCTTTCAAAACGAAACCATGCGGTTTCGATTGTTATACGGTATTAGCACCTGTTTCCAAGTGTTATCCCCTTCTGATGGGCAGGTTACCCACGTGTTACTCACCCGTTCGCCACTCCTCTTTTCCCGGTGGAGCAAGCTCCGGTGGGAAAAGAGGCGTTCGACTTGCATGTATTAGGCACGCCGCCAGCGTTCGTCCTGAGCCAGGATCAAACTCTCATAATAAAAGTTAGAACAATCTTTCGATTGTTAAGCTCAATTGTTTGCTAGCATATTGCTTGCTTGTTAAAAATGTTTGTTGTCTTGAATTGAATCAAGACGCCCTACACATTTGGTTTGTCTTACTTTGTTCAGTTTTCAAAGGTCTACGTGATAATTGAAACACAACTGCCTCAACTTATCGTTTGTGATTGCCGTAGTAACTTTTATATCTTAGCAAACTCTCGGATGATTGTCAACTATTTTTTAAAAGTTTTTTCAACTCGTTTTTCACGAGGTCGTTTTAGCAACTCACTTATAATAACTTGTTGTTTGTTATTTGTCAATCACTTTTTTTGTTTTTTTCTTTGCGAAACTAACTTCAATCAGTGAATCACTCCAAAGCAACTTCGTTATCTTATCATGTGTTAACAAACATGTCAATCACTAATTTTAAGAATCGATTTGTTTGTTTTCCGTTCTTTCGAACAAATAATAATATACCAACATCAATTTTGAAAGTCAACTAAAAAAAGGCTGATTTATCAACATTTTTAAGAGAGTCGATCATTAAAAACAGGAAGCACAAAATCATTCGTTTTTACGTGTTTTTTCTCCTGTTTAAACTAGTTCCACCGAGATAATGTTCATCTTTTAGTTTGTTTGATCAAATTTATTTTTTCTTACTATTGCTGTATAAGTGTTCTCAATTTATTACTTCGTTTAAATGATGTTTCTCCTTGATTTAAATCACTTTCTATTTTTGTTTCCTCCTTTATCTTAGGTTTCCACCTCTTCTACCCCCTCTTCTTCTAAAATTTTCCTTAACAAAGCGCTGCTTTTATCTATTTATCTTTTTTTTTGCTAAAATATTAAGAGTAAACACATTAATCGATGGAGGATCTATTTATGAAAATATTAATCGCAGATGACGACAAGGAAATTGTTGAATTACTTAGTATCTACGTACACAATGAAGGCTACGAAGCAGTAAAAGCCTATGATGGAAAAGAAGCATTATCAAAAGTACGAACAATCCCTGATATTGAATTACTTATTCTAGATATCATGATGCCTGAAATGGATGGCATGCAAGTAGTAAAAGAATTAAGAAAAGAATCACAAATCCCGATCATCATGTTAACAGCGAAAACGACTGATATGGATAAAATCAAAGGATTAGTAGCTGGAGCGGATGATTACGTAACAAAACCATTTAATCCTCTTGAAGTAATGGCTCGTGTGAAATCTTTGTTACGTCGCACAAAAATGCAAGTGACACCAGATCAACCGGATGTCCTAGAAGTAAATGCCTTGATCATCAATAAAGATTCCCATGAAGTCAAAACAATCGATGGAAAAGAAATCCAACTGACTGCCTTAGAATTTGGTATTCTATATCTCCTTGCAAGTCATCCTAACCATGTATTCAGTGCAGATGAGATCTTTGAACGTGTCTGGAAACAAGAAAGTATCGTTTCTGCTAAAACAGTAATGGTTCATGTTAGTCATCTAAGAGATAAAATTGAAGAAGCAACTGGTGGAGAAAAAGTCATTCAAACCGTTTGGGGAGTGGGCTATAAAATTGATGCAAGATAAAAAAGTGATCGAAAAACGACGCCGGATCAATCTGACATCTAAAGAAATCAGTGAATTATTAGCAGAAGGAATCATTACGATCATCCTTCTGCTTCTATTGAATGTAGCGATGTTGGTTATTATCAGTTCGATCATCAGTAGTTCACCTTCTTTGACAAACGCTATTTGGGATTCTAAAAATATCTTTGCCCAGCGTTTAGATAGTGATTTGTTTTGGAATGGCCGAAATTTTATTTTTCCTGTGTTCTTTCTATTAGATGTCGGTGTATTATACTGGCGATTGATTCGTCGCTACCGACAAATGCAATTACGACACATTATTAGTGAATTGCATTATATCGCTAATGGCAATTATGACCATCGTATCCCTTTCGAATTAAGTGGCGATCTTAGTCGTGTAGTCAAAAGTATCAATGGCTTAGTGGACAGTACGGTAGCGGCGATTGAAGACGAACGTAAAATCGAAAAATCAAAAGACGAACTGATTACAAACGTCAGTCATGATATTCGCACACCTTTAACATCAATTATTGGCTATTTAGGTCTTATTGAAGATGGTCAATATCAAACAGAAGAAGATCTGTTGAAATATACTCACACTGCTTATGTCAAAGCGAAACAAATGAAATCATTGGTAGAAGATCTGTTCGAGTATACCAAGGTACGTCAGCCGGCGGTTCCTGTGAATTTTTCTGCATTTGATTTGATCCAATTGATTGAACAATTGGCAGCTGATTTTGAACTAGAAGCTTCTAAAAAGGATATTCAAATTTTTGTTGAATCTCCAATCAATTCACTGATCATGGATGGTGATACCGAAAAGTTGGTTCGCGTATTCAATAATTTATTAACCAATGCCCTAAAATATGGCAAAGGAGCTACTAAAATCATCATTGAAATTGAACAACTTGGTTCAGAAGTCATCGTTGTTGTCAAAAACAATGGTGCCATGATTCCTCAACAAGCCATTGACAATCTATTTGATCGATTTTACCGTGTGGAAGAATCCCGTTCACAAGAAACTGGCGGGACAGGGCTTGGTCTAGCCATTGCACAAAGTATCGTAGCATTGCACGGTGGCTATATCTATGCGAAGTCAGATCAAGATTGGACGTCTTTTATCATGCATTTCCCGCTTAAAAAAAATGAAAAGTTAGTCGGCAATCTGACAGAACATATTGACGGAAACTAAATTTTTCGCTATTCTTAGAATACAAATAGAAGAAAACAGTGAACCCAGTACATTTTATTTTTTTCAAGAGAGCTGATGGTTGGTGCAAATCAGTAAAAAATAATTTCGAAGTTCCAGTTCACCCAATGTGCCTTTCGAAATAAGAAAGGTCGGTAACAGCCGTTATCTGTTTACAAGTGCAGTCTCGATAGACTGAACTTGGGTGGTACCGCGAAACTCAAACCAGTTCGTCCCAAGATATTTCTTTGGATGAGCTGGTTTTTTTTATACAAAAAAAGGAGGAAAAGAAATGTTAGATATTAAAATGATCCGTCAAAATGTTGACTATGTACAAGAAAAATTAACGTCACGTGGCGTTAAAAAAGAAGTCTTAGCGGAGTTTGTGGAGTTAGATGAATCTCGCAGAAAATTGTTGGTTGAAAGTGAAGAATTGAAAAAATACCGTAATGATGTATCTGCTGAAATCGCCCAATTAAAGCGTAATAAAGAAGATGCAACTGCGAAGATCGCTGAAATGAAAGAAGTCGGTGGGAAAATCAAAGCACTAGACGAAGAAGTTGCACAAGTGGATGAAAAATTACAACAAATCGCTACAACTCTTCCTAATTTACCTCATGATTCCGTGCCAGTAGGTAAAGATGAAGAGGATAACGTGGAAGCTCGTCGCTGGAGTGAACCTCGTCAATTTGCTTTTGAACCAAAACCTCACTGGGAAATTGCTGAAAATCTAGGTATTCTTGATTTTGAACGTGGGGCAAAAGTATCAGGAAGCCGCTTTGTTTACTATAAAGGATTAGGTGCTCGCTTAGAACGTGCCCTTTATAATTTTATGTTAGATCAACACGTCTATGAACATGGCTATACTGAAATGATGACGCCTTACGCTGTAAATAGCCAAGCCATGTTTGGTACTGGTCAATTCCCTAAATTTAAAGAAGATGTTTTCCAATTAGCTGATACAGATTTAACTTTGATCCCAACAGCTGAAGTTCCTTTAACAAACTACTACAGCAATGAAATCTTAGCAAAAGAAGATTTACCTGTTTACTTCACTGCACTTAGCCCAGCATTCCGTTCAGAAGCAGGTAGTGCCGGTCGTGATACTCGTGGATTGATTCGTCTTCATCAGTTCAATAAAGTAGAAATGGTGAAATTCGCTGATGCAGAACATTCATATGAAGAACTTGAAAAAATGACCGCTGACGCAGAGGACATTTTGAAAAAATTACACTTACCTTACCGTGTTATGACATTATCAACTGGAGATATGGGCTTTTCAGCAGCGAAAACGTACGATTTAGAAGTATGGATCCCTGCACAAAATACGTATCGTGAAATCAGTTCTTGCTCAAACTGTGAAGATTTCCAAGCGCGCCGTGCGATGATCCGTTACCGAGATGCAGATGGAAAAATCCATTATGCACATACATTGAATGGTTCTGGTTTAGCAGTTGGCCGTACGGTTGCTGCCATCCTTGAAAACTATCAAAATGAAGATGGTTCAGTCACAGTTCCAGAAGTACTCGTGCCTTACATGGGGAACCTAAAAGTAATCAAATAAACAATAAAGCAGCTAAGTGATTCGTTGGCACGAATTGCTTAGCTGCTTTTTTATGTTCAAGAAGTTTGATTATGATTCTACAGAATAGTTTGGTGCTTCTTTCGTAATTTGTACATCATGTGGGTGAGATTCTTTCAAACCACTGCCACTCATTTGAATGAACTGTGCATCATCTCTTAATTGTTTTAGGTTTGCAGAGCCAACATAACCCATCCCTGATTTTAAGCCACCGATCATTTGGAAGAGAATGTCTGCTACGCTTCCTTTGTACGCTACACGGCCTTCAATACCTTCTGGCACTAACTTATTGGCTTCATTCGTGCCACCTTGGAAGTAACGGTCTTTTGATCCTTTTTCCATGGCGCCTAATGAACCCATTCCACGATATGTCTTGAAGCGACGACCTTGATAGATTTCAAATTCACCTGGAGATTCATCGGTTCCTGCCAACATACTACCTAACATAACCGCATGACCACCCGCTGCTAAAGCTTTGACGATATCACCAGAATATTTGATCCCACCATCTGCAATAATGGTTTTTCCATATTGGCGCGCAACTGAAGCTGCATCGTAAATGGCTGTTAATTGGGGAACACCCACACCAGCAACCACACGTGTCGTACAAATCGAACCTGGTCCGATACCTACTTTCACCACGTCAACACCTACATCGTATAACGCTTTTGTTGCTTCTGCTGTTGCTACATTACCAGCAATCAATGTTGCATCTTTAAATGTTGTGCGAATTTCTTGGATTTTACGGATTACACCTGCGCTATGTCCATGCGCCGTATCAATGACAATGGCATCTGCGCCAGCATCAAGTAAAGCTTGTGCACGTTCAAAGGTGTCGCTAGTGACACCAACTGCGGCAGCTACCAACAAACGACCATGTTCATCTTTTGCTGCATTTGGAAACTCGATTACTTTTTCGATATCTTTGATCGTGATCAAACCACTTAATCGACCTGCATCATCAACGATCGGTAGTTTTTCGATTTTATGTTGTTGTAAGATTTTTTCTGCATCTTTTAGAGAAGTGCCTACTGGGGCTGTTACTAAGTTTTCTTTTGTCATGACTTCGCTGATTTCGATATGGAAGTCTGTAACAAAACGCATATCACGGTTTGTAATGATTCCTACTAATTTGCGATTTTCCAATGTTTCGACGATTGGAACTCCACTGATACGGTATCTGCTCATTAATTCTTCAGCATCTGCGACCAAGTGTTGTGGTGTCAAGAAGAATGGGTCGATGATTACACCACTTTCAGAACGTTTCACTTTACGTACTTCGTCTGCTTGTTCGCTGATTGTCATGTTTTTATGGATGACACCTAGACCACCCTGTCTTGCCATAGCAATCGCCATTTTGCTGTCAGTAACTGTATCCATACTTGCACTGATGATAGGAATATTCAATTTGATATTTTTTGCTAATTGTACACTCATATCCACTTCGTTTGGTAACACGTGACTTTCTGCTGGTATCAATAAGACATCATCAAAAGTAAATCCTTTTTTCGTGAACTTTGTTTCCCAGTTGGACATTTTTAGTACCACTCCTCTTGTTTAGTTTATCTACTAAAATAATCGATTTTCTTTTGTAAGTCAACAACTTCTACTAATCCCTTGTTTTTTCTAAGGAACTACTCAGTGAATCCTAAAAAAAGAACGTACCAGCATAATGAAGCGTCTCCTAATGTTTGATCAAAATCAAATGTTAGTTAACGCTTTCGTCTTACACTGCACGTTCTTTTTTCTTACTCAATATTTTTACTAAACTGAAACGAGTACACTTCAAGAAAGAAAAGATGCAATTCACTTTTTAAACATTTGCTTCGATCGATTCTTTGATCTTTTCAATTTCATTCAAATAATATAGTTTATAGGGAATGCTTAAGCCTTTTTTCTTCGTCTCTTCGTCAAGATACTTTTCATCGACATCTGTATACACAAATAAATCAGCAGTTAGTGTCTCTGGGTTTCTTGTATTATAGCTAATGAAATCCAGCTCGATTTCTGGCCCTAAAACAGACCGCATTTCTTTTTGAAACTTTTTTCCATGCCCAAGAATAAATTGTCCAGTTTTGATTCCGGCATAACCAAACAGAGGCACTCCGTCAGCATTGATAGAAAATATCCATTTGACTTTTTTCATATTCATTCACCCCTTATCGTTTAACTATCTCGCTCAACATATTTTATAACATCAGTGATCATCTCTATTATTTGATAATAACACTCTTTTATTATTTTTTATAATAATAAAAAAAACGTTTTGAGATCATGGTCGTCACTGTCAAATCAATAGAAATAAACAATAAAAAAGAGCACGTGCAGCGTAATGCTAACACATTCTCTTTTTTTTGTTCGTCTCGTAAGTCACATAATTTCTAAGTCCAATAAATTATCTTCTTGGAACAGAAAGACTGCCAACGATGCCATATTTTTTCTTTAAATAGTAACGCAACGCAAGAGCTGCTGCACCGATGATGATGATCACCACTGGATCTAATAACGGGTTAACGATTGGTGGCAACAAGGTTGTTGCTGAAAAAGCAATGACCCAGATCAATGTCGTTCCACCCAAAATCAACAAGGTTTTACCCATTCCAGGTTTTTTACTACGATCAGCACCTGGATACTCATACTGGTAAATATACTTGTACATCAAGTAAAAGACCCATCCACCAATAGCTGAACCTAGTACAAGTGTGGTGATTCCATAAGCAGGTGTTGTTTCACGTGAAAACAATCCAGTGATTGCGATCATGACACTCAATAATCCGAGTAAGAGTAAGGTATTGTCCAACCACATCAACGTTGGTGTCGAAGAAGTTTTCACTTCAACCGGTTTATTGATGATTGCTTCTGTTCTTTCAGATACCGTTCCAAATAATTGGCGGGCTGTTTTCCCACCTTTTTGTTCGGATACTAAAACGGGTAACATCTCATGCAAAGCCGTTACTTTTTCTTCTTCTGATAAATTCGCTGCTTCTAGCGACTTTTTTAAGTCAAAAATATATTGTTGATTACGTTTTGTTAGTTGTTCTTCTAACTGCGCATTTTCTTTTACAATTTCGCGTAACTGTTCTGCTTCCATTATTTTACAGTCCTCCTTAGACGCTGACGGTTGTCACAAAAGACATTTTAACATATCACATACACCGTATGATAGCCTTTTTATACATTAAAACGGAATAACATAACGTCGCCATCTTGAACGACATAGTCTTTCCCTTCTAATCGTACACGCCCGGCTTCTTTCGCTGCGTGCATCGTTCCGTATTGGTCTAAATCTTCAAATGAGACTGTTTCTGCACGGATAAAGCCACGTTCAAAATCGGTATGGATGATTCCTGCAGCTTGTGGCGCTTTGATTCCTTTTTTGAACGTCCACGCACGAACTTCTTGTTCACCTGCTGTAAAGTATGTTGCTAATCCTAATAGGTCATACGCCGCACGAATCAATTGATCCAACCCTGACTCTTCAATGCCTAATGCTTCAAGGAACTCTGCTTTATCTTCGTCGTCAAGCTCAGCAATTTCTTCTTCTGCTCTGGCGCTAACGACAATCACTTCTGCATTTTCTTCTGCAGCAAAATTGCGGACTGCTTGAACATATTCATTCGCATCTGCATTTGCTACTTCATCTTCTGCCACATTCGCAACATACAAGATCGGTTTTGTTGTTAACAAGAATAAAGATTTAACGATTTTTTGTTCTTCTTCTGTAAATTCGATCGAACGTGCTGAACGTCCATCTTCTAATACTGGTTTGATTTTCTCTAACACCGCTAATTCAGCGACTGCATCTTTATCTTTTGTTTTTGCAATTTTTGCCACACGTGTATAGCGCTTCGTCACTGACTCTAAATCTGCTAAGACAAGCTCTAGATTGATCGTATCGATATCTGCTAAAGGATCGACACGTCCTTCTACGTGTGTGATGTTGTCATCGTCAAAACAACGAACGACATGACAGATTGCATCTACTTGGCGAATATGACTTAAAAATTGGTTTCCTAATCCTTCACCTTTACTTGCACCCTTAACGATTCCAGCAATATCTGTAAACTCAAAGGTTGTTGGTACAGTTTTCTTTGGTTTTACTAATTCTGTTAAACGTTGTAAACGCCAATCAGGTACTTCAACCATTCCAATATTTGGATCAATAGTCGCAAAAGGATAGTTGGCAGCCTCTGCTCCCGCCTTTGTAATTGCATTGAACAAAGTTGATTTTCCTACGTTGGGTAAACCCACAATTCCAGCAGTTAATGCCATAAATTCATTCACTCTTTCTCTACATTTTTTTCAAGTACTTTTTTCATTTTTTTCTCAAATTCTCGACGGGTCATCATCACGATATGACCGCAATTCATACATTTGATTTTGATATCAGCGCCCATTCGGATGATCTCCCAACGGTTCGTTTGACAAGCATGAGGTTTTTTCATTTCTACGATATCATGTAAGTCGTACATAACATAGCCTCCCTCTGTTTATTCTTCATCAAATTGAATATTTAGAATATCAAGAATTCTAGTTAAATCATTTTGTGAAAGATATTCGATTTCGATTTTACCTTTCCCATTCTTTTCTTGGATGGCGACACTTGTTCCAAATTTATCCATCAAGCGATCTTCACTCTCACGGATATAATACGGTTTTTCCTTTGCTAAACGTGGGATTTTTTTCTTTTCTTGCCCATCATTTTGATTCAGCTCGGAAACGATCTGCTCTAATTGTCGAACCGTTAGATTTTCTGTTACGACACGATTGGCTAATTTTAATATCAATTGTTTATTTTTTAATCCAAGTAACGTACGAGCTTGTCCCATAGATAATCGTTGATCTTGGACCATTTCTTTCACTAAATCAGGCAATGTCAATAAACGCAAATAGTTTGCGATATAAGGACGACTTTTCCCTAAACGACTTGCGACTTCAGCTTGTGTCAACTTTAAGTTCTTCATCAACATCTCGTAAGCTTCTGCTTCTTCTAAAGGATTCAAGTCTTCACGTTGTAAGTTTTCTAAAACTGCAACTTGCATCATCGCTTCTTCGTCGAAATCTCTGACAATTGCAGGAATCGTTTCTTTGCCAGCTAACTTAGACGCCCGGAAACGACGTTCACCTGCGATGATCTCATAACCTTTCACCGACGAACGACGAACAATGATCGGTTGAAAGACACCGGAGTACTCGATCGAGTTCGCTAATTCTTGCAATGATACTTCTTCAAATGTTTTACGTGGTTGATACGGATTAGGACGCAATTCGTTTAGTGGCAACTGAATGACAGTTTCATCTTTCACGTTGACTGTTTCTAAATTTTCCAAATCTTGAAACAGCGCGTCGATTCCCCGGCCTAGTCCTTTACTTTTCTTCACGATCGACCACTTCCTTTGCTAATGCTTGATACACTTCAGCGCCTCTGGAACGCGGATCATAATCAATGATAGGTTTTCCATGACTTGGTGCTTCTGACAAACGAATGTTTCGAGGAATCACTGTGTCATACACTTTTTCACGGAAATACTTCCGTACTTCTTCCACCACTTCATTCCCTAGATTCGTTCGAGCGTCATACATCGTCAATAATACCCCTTCGATTTCCAATTCAGGGTTGAAGTGTTTTTGTACCAAGCGAACAGTATTCAGCAATTGACTTAACCCTTCTAACGCATAGTATTCACACTGCACAGGGATCAAAATCGAATCACTTGCAGTAAATGAGTTGATGGTTAGATGACCTAAAGATGGCGGGCAATCAATTAAAATGTAGTCATACTGATCGTTGACTTCAGCCAGTGAACTTTTTAAACGTGATTCTCTTGCCATCATTGAGGTCAATTCAATTTCCGCTCCCGCTAATTGAAGAGTGGCAGGCACAATACTCAAGTTTTCATGTTCAGTAGCAATTGTCGCTTCAGCAATTGGTAACTCATTGACTAATACATCATAAATATCTTGTGTCACATCAGGTTTACGAATGCCTACTCCGCTAGTGGCATTTCCTTGTGCATCCATATCTACAAGCAACACTTGTTTACCTAAACTTGCTAAACAAGCACCTAGATTTACAGTTGTCGTTGTTTTACCAACGCCGCCTTTTTGATTTGCAACGGATATAATTTGTGCCATCTCTTCTCCTCCTACTTGATTGGTTGCTTATTCGGCAACCCAGGTTTTCTTGGATACTTCTTCGGTGTTGGTTTCTTCTTCTGTATAATCAGAATGTGGCGTTTGTCCGAGATTTTAGGTAGTTCAATTGCTTGCTCTCCGATAAATTTACCACCTAATTGCGCAATCGCTGGTTTCGCTTCTGCCAATTCTTCTTCGCTTTTCGCAGCTTTCAGTGCATAGAAATAGCCCTCTTGTTTCACTAATGGTAAACACAGTTCCGTCAATACATTCAAACGTGCCACTGCACGAGCAGTCACAAAATCAAATGATGCACGGAATTGCGGATTTTGCCCAAATGTTTCTGCACGATCATGATAAAGAGATGCATCGATTTCTAATTGATTCGTTAACTCAGTTAAAAAAGTGATTCGCTTATTCAAGGAATCAACAATCGTTATTTGTAACTCAGGAAAAGCAATTTTTAAAGGAATACTTGGGAACCCAGCTCCTGAGCCGACGTCACATAAAGTCAGGCCAGTTGAAAAATCAACATCAAATGCCAACGTCAATGAATCATAAAAGTGTTTTAAATAAACTTCTTCTCGATCAGTGATCGCCGTCAAATTCATTTTTTCATTCCACTCCACTAATAAATGAAAATAACGGTCAAACTGCGCCATTTGCTTATCCGATAAATGAATGTCTTTTTCTGCCAAGACTTGGCGAAATTCTTCTGGTGTCATAATTTTTCCTTTCATTGTGAAACAGCTAATTGTTTCACAGAATCTCTTCCTACTTTAACGCAAAATGAGTCGAGTTGCAATCTTTCTATATATAAATTTAAAGGAGGTTATGCCAAATTCGGAAGTAGGTAAATTCTTGTTCTACAATAAAAAAATAATCCGCCCTCGGACAACACAAAAAGAGTGTGCTGCCCATTGCTCACACTCCTTTATTTTCTATTATTTAGTTAGACAACAATCACTTCTCAATAGTGCTTTTATCGATCGTTCACTTTTGTAGCAAGGGTTAGAACAATTGATTCGCTAATTCTTTGTCACGTGCCACCATTTCATTGATTTTTTGGGTGATTTCATCGGCGAGTGTTTGAAACTGTTCTGACATCTGATCGATCTGCCGGATTTTATCTCTAAATTCCTGTGTTGGCTCATCGACAATCTCCCATTTTGTACAATTAACTTCGGCTAATGTTTCAATTACCTCGTTGTACGTCAAATGTGGGGTATAATTGCGTACTCTTCCCAACCAGTCATTCCATAACTCTTCCAACTCCGTGATCCCGTTTTGGTAAATCACGCGAACATTGCTCATCGCCTCATCAAATTTACTTGCTGCGGTCCGTACTACAGCTAATGCTTGGCTATCCTCTAAATAAATTTTTTCTGATTGAGAAAGTCCGCCGCCACTTGCAGTCAGCTTCTTACCTAACTCTTTTAAGGTCAAGAATTCTTTGATTTGAACCTTGAGCCACTCATTTTCTTCTTTCACACGCTTGATTTCATCTAGCGTATGCTCGCCACTGACTGCTAGTAGTTTGATCATTGCTTCGTTTTCCAAAAGTGTTTGTTGCCACAAAGTTGGGGCTAACAAGATCCCCCCATTGCCATCGACGTATACGATGATCTGTCCATGCTTATCGATATAATTTCCCTCTTCATCTGTTCTGAATTGATCCAGCGAATGTCCAAATGTTTCCCAGCCCGAATTATCGATTCCAAAACTATTGATTGGAAGCATCCCTTTCCCACCAGTGAAAAGCCCACTCGTGACGACATCCGAAGTGTCGTAGATATTGATCAGGGTACCGTTGTGATTATCGAATAAGGCTTGTGCAAGCCCTGGTCCTGCCGCGCCGTACGTCACACTGTCATAACCATTGATCGCTGCGACAAAAAGTGCTTTAGCGCCACCTAACGAGTGCCCAGTCGTTGAGATCGTATAGCCATCTGATTTGGGATACTGCTTTTCAATTTCATGGGCATAGTTCAAGGCAGAAGCAAATGCACCATTTGAGTGTTTATTACTTCGACCAATTTCCTCAAGGTTAGTATACCAATCTTTGAGCGAAGTCGTGCCAGCGTAAGCAATCGTAAGGTTTTTGGTGATGACGGAGTCAGGGAAGCCAGGTACTTTTTTTAATTGCTCTTCATTGTACCCAAGATATTCCTCTTTTATTTTAGCAACTACCATTGCTTGCATACTATTTTTCTTTGGCTTAGATTCATTACCGATTTTTTCTTTATTTGTATCTACTGTTTTTATGACTATATAAGGGATTTCTTTTACTAGATGATTTACTTTTATCAATCCATCTTCAACTTTATACACAGAATCAGATAGCCACCTATTTTGATCCATCAATCTATCCCTCCTTCGTAATAGATAATTTGTTCATCTGCCATAATCGAATTAATTTTTTCTTTTCTTTTTGTAATATAATAAGGACCAGTTCCAGTGCTATCAGAAATCATGTATATAGGTTTATTTGTTTCTGCGGAAATAGTACTTAAACTTACTTCCTCCTCATATACTCCATTAACAGTGAAATAAATGGTCAAAAAATTCATCGGACTCACTGAATATCCAGTAAATTCAATTTTAGTTATCTCCTTATATTCTCTGACCTCTAACAATGCTTTCAAATATTCTTCCGTGGTCATTTCACCTTGTCCGCAGTCATACTTTCTGAAAATTTCTTCTTCTTTCTCCCGATTGTTTACATAGAGACGATAATTGTTATACACATAATTTGCCAGATCCTTCTGTATTTCCAGCAATTCTTGAAGATCTTCTTCTCTTTTATCCATGTAGATCTTTCCTCCGATTCCTCCTAAGATAATGATCACTAATACACCTAACCAAAGCCGTTTGTTCATAGATCCTCCTTTCAGTTAGCTACTATTTTTGTCAATGCTTCACAATAAGATACGTATATTTCATTTTATTCTGCGATCACATTTCAATATTAAGTTATTTTATGTATACTTATAGAGAGAAAGACAAGTGTTGTGACGTATATTTTTTATAAAGTTAATCTCAATTGATTATAACAAAAATAAGGAGGTTTTTTAGATCGAAAATAAAATTAAAATGTTATTTTTAAAATTTTTAATGCTACTTTCTTGCCTGCTTTTTTCTCGATGGTTTTTCATGCGTTATCTCTATTATTATTCTATTACGCTTTTTCCACCATCTGGCCCTGTCGATTTTTGGGTTCCTTTCTTCTTAGTGATAATCATTACGTTATTCCTTTATGTCAGTCTTCACTGTGCTTTCACAAGAAACATCTATCGGGAATAGCTGGTCTTTTTTTCTTTGCTGTACATCACCTTTCTTATTTATCTACTTTTCTTAAAAAATATCGGGATACGAGGCGTAGAATTTCAGCTATTTTCGTGGGTGAAGGATTTGATTTATGGAGATCCAATGATTGTTCTGTTTAATATTTTACTGTTTCTACCTTTAGGCTGGATTTTACCAGTAAGTTGGAAGAATACTATCTTAGTCCTTTCAGCTGTCTTAGGCGTTGAATGGATCCAATATTTCTTTTACCTAGGTATTTTTGATTTAGGGGATGTTTTTGTAAATACTTGTGGGTTTCTTATTGGTGCATGTATAAATAGGTGGCTGATCAGTCGATGGGATATTCAGGTTTCTTCTTTTTTACATAAGTAATTTACTCTATGTTCTTGCTAACAAAAAAAGAGCCAACGAATCAATCATTCGTCGGCTCTTTTTTTGTTTAGTGCTTTATTTAAGCAGATGTTTCCACTTTCGCAATCTTCCCTTGTTCGATATAGACCATCAAGATGCTTAGGTCCGCTGGATTGACACCGCTGATGCGGCTTGCTTGTGCGATGGTTTCTGGACGGATTTTTTGAAGCTTTTGTTTTGCTTCCGTTGCTAATCCGTTGATCGCAGCGTAGTCAATGTTTTCTGGGATGCGTTTGGCTTCCATCCGTTTTAGTTTTTCTACTTTTTCTAATGCTTTTTTGATGTATCCTTCGTATTTTAGTTGAATTTCAACTTGCTCGATTTCTTTACGTGTTAACTCCGCATTTTCTGGAATAAATCGTAATAGATCGGCATAGGTGATTTCTGGGCGACGCAAGAAATCACTTGCTAGCACACCATCTTTTAATGGTGCAGCATTTAATTCTGCTAAAAAGGCTTGGACTTCTGCTGTCGGTTTGATACGAACGTTCATCAAACGTTTGATTTCTTGTTCAACTGCTGCTTTCTTTTTCAAGTAAGCAGCATATTGATCTTCTTTTACTAAACCGATCTGGTGACCCATTTCCGTTAGGCGTAGATCAGCATTATCATGACGAAGAAGTAAACGATATTCTGCTCGGGACGTCAGTAAGCGATAAGGTTCATTCGTTCCTTTTGTGACTAAATCATCGATCATGACACCGATATAGCCGTCACTACGTTTGATGACTAATGGCTCTTTTCCTTGAACCTTCAATGCTGCATTGATTCCTGCAATCAGCCCTTGTCCCGCTGCTTCTTCATATCCACTTGTCCCATTGGTTTGACCGGCCGTATAAAGATTTTCTACGACTTTCGTTTCTAATGTTGGACGTAACTGGTGTGGTTCGACCACATCGTACTCAATGGCATAGCCCGTACGCATCATTTCTGCTTTTTCTAATCCAGCAATCGAATGCAACATATCCACTTGGACGTCTTCTGGAAGTGAAGTTGAAAGCCCTTGAACATACACTTCTTCTGTATTCAATCCTTCTGGTTCTAAAAAGAGTTGATGACGTGGTTTGTCTGCAAAACGGACGATTTTGTCTTCGATCGATGGGCAGTAACGTGCGCCGACGCCTTCAACGATTCCTGTAAACATTGGTGCGCGGTGAAGATTGTCACGAATGATTTGATGGGTCGTTTCACCTGTATAAGTCAACCAACAAGGTTCTTGTTCTAAGTTATAGGCACTGTCCGGTGTGGCAAAGCTAAAATGATTTGGCTCCTTGTCTCCCGGTTGTTCTTCTGTAACAGAGTAATCGATCGTACTTGATTTCACACGTGGAGGCGTTCCGGTTTTAAAACGATCAATGGCAAAACCTAATTCTTTTAAGTGATTGGCTAAACCAATTGATGGTTGTGAGTTATTCGGACCAGATGAATATTTTAATTCACCGATAATAATCTCACCACGTAATGCGGTACCTGCAGTGATAACGACTGCTTTTGAACGATAGCTTGCACCGGTTGAAGTGACTACACCATGACAAACCCCATCTTCAACGATCAATTCTTCAACGATTCCTTGTCTTAGTGTCAAATTCTCTTCTTTTTCAATTGTATGTTTCATTTCACTGGCATAGGCATGCTTGTCTGCTTGTGCACGTAATGCTCGGACAGCAGGTCCTTTCCCAGTGTTCAACATTCTCATTTGAATGTATGTCTTATCAATATTCTTACCCATTTCGCCGCCTAGTGCATCAATCTCGCGTACGACAACGCCTTTGGCTGGACCGCCGACGGAAGGGTTACATGGCATAAATGCCACCATATCTAAATTGATCGTTAATAGTAACGTTTTTGACCCCATACGTGCAGCAGCCAAAGCGGCTTCTGAACCAGCATGTCCTGCACCGACAACGATCACATCATATTCTTCTGCTTGATAATGATTCAAGAACTGTTCCTCCTTTATTTTCCAAGACAAAATTGACTAAACAATTGTGTGATCAGTTCATCTTGGACACTATCTCCTACGACTTCACCAAGGTAATCCCAACAGCGAGTCATATCCATTTG
The DNA here is from genome assembly GCF_013394305.1 of Enterococcus mundtii. Lineage (NCBI taxonomy): Bacteria > Bacillati > Bacillota > Bacilli > Lactobacillales > Enterococcaceae > Enterococcus > Enterococcus mundtii. The sequence continues at coordinate 1,575,960 of NZ_AP019810.1, forward strand.
AACTAGGTCAACAGGCATACCCGCATCGATTCCTGCGATCACTTCTTGTAAAGAGATGGCCGCTTTTTCGAGCAAGGCAATATGACGGGTATTGGATACATAAGTTGCATCTCTTTCGCCAGTTTGCCCGCCAAAGAACAACTCAGAGATGGCCGTTTCTAATCGGTCTAATCCTTCATTATTGGCAACCGAAACAGCGAATACTGGTTCATCCTCGATCAATGATAAAAGCTTGTCTTCCTCTAATTGTTTCGGTAAATCAGTTTTATTCAATAGAATGATCCGTTTCAATCCTTTTGTTGCTTCCAACAACTGTTCATCTTCAATCGTCAACGGCTCGCTTTGATTCAAGACAAGTAAGATCAATTCAGATTCTGCCAAAGCTTTACGACTACGAGCAACACCGATTTGTTCCACGATATCTTCTGTTTCCCGAATACCTGCTGTGTCGATCAGTTTCAACGGTACGCCACGAACATTGACGTATTCTTCAATCACATCTCTTGTCGTTCCCGCAATATCTGTCACGATGGCTTTTTCTTCTCGTAATAAATGGTTCAGTAAGCTTGACTTACCAACGTTTGGACGACCGATGATGGCCGTACTTAATCCTTCTCGTAAGACCTTGCCTTGTTGTGATGTTGCTAAAAGAACTTCGATACGTTGTTGGATCATCTGCGCTTTTTCTAATAGAAGTTTTGTCGTCAATTCTTCGATATCATCATATTCAGGGTAATCGATATTCACTTCGACTTGTGCTAATGTCTCTAAAATTTCTTGTCGAAGGGAACGGATCAATGCAGACAGATTTCCATCTAATTGGTTCAACGCGACACCCATCGCCTTGTCTGTTTTCGCACGGATCAGGTCCATGACTGCTTCAGCTTGGGATAAATCAACTCGTCCATTTAAAAAGGCACGCTTTGTAAATTCTCCTGGCTCTGCTAAACGTGCGCCTTCTCTTAATAGAAGCTGTAAAATTTGATTGACGACAACGATGCCCCCATGGCAATTGATTTCTACAACATCTTCTCGGGTAAATGTTCGTGGTGCGCGCATGACGGATACCATGACTTCATCGACTAATTGTTCACTTTTGGGATCGACGATATGCCCATAATGAATCGTATGACTAGGAACATCCAACAACTGTTTATTGCCACTTTGATAGACTTTATTGGCAATGGTCAACGCTTGATCACCGCTTAAACGCACAATACTTATCGCCCCTTCACCTGGTGGCGTAGAGATTGCTGCAATCGTATCAAATTCTAAGGTTATTTCAGCCATTTTTTCACTTCCTTTTTCATTTTACGCACAAAAAAAGTGCCCACTTCACCCTTTGCAATAAATGGTGAACTTCGCACTTTGACTGCTTGTTCTGTTTAAATTCTGGTCATAGACTATCATATCTAATTCTAGTAATCAAGCTTTTTTATTTATTTTTATGAGAGTCACTAATCAATCTTAAACTTTTTCTGCACAGGGTTCTTTTGACTGAAACTATCATTAGATCACTCTCTATAGAAGTAAATCTACTCTTATATCTTTATCTTTGTTCCAAAAAACGTTACACTTAAATGGTAACGGTATCTACATACTTTTTCTTTACCGAAAGGAGCAAAAATTATGGCCCAATTTAAGCCTAGTGCAGTAGACGGAGTAGATGATCCACGAATCAATGAAGTGGTGTTATCGACAGGGAATATCAATCAAAAATATATCGTCAGAGATATCGTATTTGTCGCAGAATGTATTGAAGGAGACTTATTCGACCCTACATTCAATAGTGATGACATGTTCTTGACAACAAAACAAAAATTAAAAAAGAAAGTGTTAGATTATGGCGCAAATGCAGTCATCAATTGTCACTTTGAATATCAACAAAAACCCCGAGATGGCAAACAGATCATCGAACTTTTTGCTTACGGTACCGTGATCCAATTTGTCCAAACAACGATTGGCTGATCACAAAAAAACGTGCAGAGCTTTCGCTCTGCACGTTTTTTCTACCAAAGTAAAGACTACCATCGTATACTCCGATAAGAATGATTTCTAATAAAATATACTTTGTTTGGAAAAGTTTGTCAATCTGATCGCAAGATTTTGGTTCTTCTCTTCGTAATCGCTATCTAGCTGGTTCGACAACTAAGTAACGATATGGTTCATCACCTTCTGAGTGGGTTTGTACTCCCTCATGTTTACTTAATGCCGCGTGGATTTGTTTGCGTTCAAACGCAGGCATCGGTTCTAAAAATACAGGATGTCCCGTACGCAAGACTTTTTCTGCGGTGCGCTCAGCTAAACGTTGGATGATCTCTTGTCGTTTTTCACGATAGTTGCCCACGTTTACCACGACAGAGAGTTTATTACCGGCTACTCGATGAATGAACACTTGCGCCAAATATTGCAAAGCATTTAACGTTTTTCCATGTTTGCCGATCAACAGACCTTGTTTATCCGTTTCTAAATGGAAGACGATCAAGTTCGCTTCTCGTGTCATTTTTACTACAGCTGGTGCATTTAGTTGCTGGGAGAGCTCAGTGAGATAGGTTGCTAATTCCGATAAAGCTGCTTCGTCACCTAATTCACTTTTTTCTTCAATCAAGTCCTCAGGTTCGATTTCACCCGTATCTTCTGTTTGAACAGATGTTTCTTCCAACACTTCTTCTACGGTTTCTTCGATCGTTTCAGAGACAACTTCGCTGATATTCGGTTCGATTGAAAGTTTGGCATTTCTTTTTCCCATTCCGAGAAATCCTTTTTTTCCTTCATCAAGTATCTCAATAGCGACTTGCTCTTTTGCTAGTCCTAACTCATTCAATCCAATTTCAACAGCTTCATCTACGGTTGCAGCTTCATAAATCGGCATTTGCATTCCCTCCCTTATTTTTTACGTTTTTTCTTAGGACTTTGTGCCTTACGCAAAGCACGTTCTTTTTCACGGATACGTTGTGCTTCTTCTTCACGCTCACGTTTGATTTTAAATGGATTATTGATCAATAGTGTTTGGAACACTTGGAAAGCATTTGATACTACCCAGTATAATGAAAGTCCACTGGCTAAATTGACCCCCATAACTAAGATCATCACTGGCATCGCAAAATTCATGACTTTCAATGAAGCGTTCGATTCCACTTGGCTCATGCTTGATAAATACGTACTTGCAAATGTAAAGATGGCAGCCAACACTGGTAAAATAAAGGTTGGGTCAGCGTTCCCTAAGTTCAACCATAAGAAGTGACCTTGACTCAACGCAGGAACACGAGAAATTGATTGCCATAAAGCCATTAAGATTGGCATTTGTACTAATAAAGGCAAACAACCTGCATATGGATTTACACCATTTTCAGCATATAACCGTTGTTGTGCTTCTCTTAACTTACTTTGTGTTTCAGGATCTTTTGAACTATATTCTTGTTGGATCGCTTTTAGTTTTGGTTGAAGTTCTTGGGTCTTACGCATACTTTTTGTTTGGAAATGCATTAATGGTAATAAAATTACGCGAATGATGATCGTGAATAAAATGATCCCGATCCCAACATTTCCAAATGACAATGCTTTAATCGCTTCTGCAAAATAATAAACAATGTAGCGATCCCAAATTCCTGTACTTTGTGCGCTGACTTCTCCAGTTCCACAACCGGATAAGACGATGATCAGACCGACAAGTCCGGCCATCAAAAGTAAACGTTTGTATTTCTTCACTTACTCTTTTCCTCTCTGTCGATTATTTTTGCAAGCTTTAAGACATGGACTAAGTTGGAGCGAATCTCATCGTAAGTCAGTCCTTTGATGCTTGGTCTAGCAATCACAATAAAATCTAATTCCGGCTCGATCTCTTCTTTCAATGAATAGATCGCCGCACGGATTTTTCGTTTTACTTCATTGCGACATACAGCGTTTCCGACTTTCTTACCTACAGATAAGCCAACACGAAAATGCGGTTGTTCCTTCTTTTCTAAACGGTACACGACAAACTTACGGTTAGCAAAGGAAGCGCCGGTTTGAAACACCGCTTGGAACTCTCGTTCTTTTTTCACTCGATACGCTTTTTTCATTCGTTTTCTTTCCTTTTCTATCTCTCACTTACGCTCCCAATCATACCATATTTCCTATAAGTCTTTCACCTTTTCCTCTAAAAAAGGGCATAAAAAAAACCACTGTAACCCCAGTGGTCTAAGCTGAAAGAACTTTTCTTCCTTTACGACGACGGCTAGCTAAAACACGACGTCCATTTTTAGTACTCATACGTTTACGGAATCCGTGAACTTTTTGACGTTTACGTTTATTTGGTTGGTATGTTCTTTTCATCTTGTTCCACCTCCAGAAATTCTTATCTACATGTACATGAATTAAACACAGACATACTTTGATAGTATAACGAGTACTTAGGTGATTTGTCAATATAAAAAAAAGCTTTTATTCGAAAATAATTCTCTCATTTTATCCACAACGGTATTTTTCGCGCTGTGTTTTCAATGTGGATAAAGTTATACACAGAAGTTTTCCACAGTAATTTACCCTTGGTTTTTACACAGAATAAACAGCTGAAAATAAGTAATCCACAATTTCATAATTTCCTGTGCATTAATTTCTGTAAGTACTGTCATTATTACTTTTTTTATCCACAACCCACTGGGTAAATCTCTAGTTTTGCACCACTTATCCACCTGTTGATTACTCTTGTGGATATCTTTTTTTCCTCCCTGTGTTTTTCTTCTTTTTTTTTCTTCTGGATAATGTGGATAATTGTTATAAAAAATTTTTTTCTTTTCTTTCTGTGGAAAACTTTTGTAAAAAATGCTAAATTAGTACTAGCTATTTACTTTTAATGAAGGAGGAGGCCTTGTATGGTATCCCTCGATGCTTTATGGACTGAATTAAAAACGACTTATCAAAAAGAACTGTCTCCAGCAAGTTACAATACTTGGATTGAGACAGCACAACCTAAATCCTTAGAACAAAGCCAATTAGTGGTGACTGTTCCAAGCAAGATCCATAAGGAATATTGGGAAAAAAATCTCGCAACAAAGATTGTTGAGGTCGGCTACATGTTAACGGGAAAAGAAATCATTCCACGTTTTGTAACCGGTGAAGAAGCGGAACAAGAAGAAGTAGAAGAAATCAAAACAATGAAAGTTCCCCCAATCACACCAATCAAAAAAGCGATGTTGAATCCTAAGTATACCTTCGATACATTTGTAATCGGAAAAGGTAACCAGATGGCTCATGCCGCTGCCTTGGTAGTTGCTGAAGATCCTGGTTCGATTTATAATCCATTGTTCTTCTATGGTGGTGTCGGACTTGGTAAGACTCACTTGATGCACGCAATTGGTCATCAAATGTTGTTAAGTCAGCCAAATGCGAAGGTCAAATATGTAAGCAGTGAGACGTTTGCCAATGATTTTATCAATTCGATCCAAAATAAAACGGCCGAAGAATTTCGCCAAGAATATCGAAATGTCGACTTACTATTAGTCGATGATATTCAATTTTTTGCTGAAAAAGAAGCAACTCAAGAAGAATTTTTCCATACCTTCAATGCGCTCTACAATGAAGGAAAACAAATCGTCCTGACGAGTGATCGTTTACCAAACGAAATCCCAAAATTGCAGGAACGTCTCGTTTCTCGCTTTGCTTGGGGACTTTCAGTAGATATCACGCCACCTGACCTTGAAACAAGAACAGCTATTTTGAGAAAAAAAGCCGCAGCAGAACGCCTAGAAATCCCTGATGATACCTTAAGTTATATTGCAGGACAAATCGATTCCAACATTCGTGAACTAGAAGGCGCTCTTGTACGTGTTCAAGCATTTGCTACGATGAACAGTGAAGATATATCAACTAGTTTAGCTGCTGATGCTTTAAAGACATTGAAATCTGGCAAAGGTCACCCGCAACTCTCGATTTTGCAGATCCAAGAAGAAGTTGCAAAGTATTACCATATTCAATTAAAGGATCTAAAAGGAAAGAAACGCGTCAAATCGATCGTTGTTCCTCGTCAAATCGCTATGTACTTGGCTCGGGAATTAACCGATAGCTCGCTTCCTAAAATCGGCGCTGAATTTGGTGGAAAAGATCATACAACTGTCATCCATGCGCACGAAAAAATCCAGCAGCTGATCGATTCAAGTGTCAGCATGCAAAATGAAGTATCAGAAATCAAAAATTTCCTATTAAACTAAAAAGATGCTTGATAGAAAGAAAAACGCCTTGTGGATAAAATTAGAAATCATTCAAAAGTTATGCACATATTTTCCACAGCTGTTTTTTCTTTTCTCTTCTAGCATTTTTATAGTTTTCCACAGTATCAACAGTACCTAATACTTTTATTACTTTATTTACTAATAATAAAATAAATATATGGCAAAGGAGATCTACAATGAAAGTAACCTTAAACCGCGCAACATTTATGCAAGAATTGCAAACTGTTCAGCGTGCGATTTCAAGTAAAACGACAATTCCTATTTTGACTGGGGTTAAAATCACCCTCAATCAAGAAGGACTGACTTTAACAGGTAGTAATGCAGATATTTCAATTGAGACATTTCTATCTGTTGAAAACGAAAAAGCGCAAATGCAAATTGAAACAACAGGAGCCATTGTTCTACAAGCTCGCTTCTTCAGTGAAATCATTCGTCGATTGCCCGAAGAAACCTTTACGCTAGAAGTGTTAGAAAACAAACAAGTGGCCATTACTTCAGGGAAAGCGAATTTCTTAGTGAATGGGTTAGATGCGGATAATTACCCTCATCTTCCTGTTGTAGAAAGTCACAACCAGATGAAATTGCCTGTACATGTATTGACCAAATTGATCAATGAAACAGTGTTTGCTGTTTCTCAACATGAAAGTCGCCCAATTCTTACAGGTGTTCATTTCATTTTGAAAGACAACTCGTTATTAGCAGTAGCAACTGACTCACATCGTTTGAGTCAACGAGTGATTCCGATCGAACAATCAGCTGATCAATTCGATATCGTGATTCCTGGAAAAAGTTTGACTGAATTATCACGTTCATTGACAAATGAAGAAGAAATCGTAGAAATCAGTATTATGGAAAACCAAGTATTGTTCAAAACTGAAAATATGTATTTTTATTCACGCTTGTTAGAAGGGAATTATCCCGATACGAATCGTTTGATTCCTTCAAGTTTCAATACCGAAGTTGAATTTTCTGTCCCAAGCTTTTTAGCAGCGATTGAGCGTGCCTCTTTGCTCTCACATGAAGGACGCAACAATATCGTTCGTTTGTCGATCCAGCCTGATTCTGTTGTTCTATACGGTAATTCTCCTGAAATTGGAAAAGTAGAAGAAAGCTTGAATTATACGACTAGCACCGGTGATCCGCTGGATATTTCCTTTAATCCGGACTATATGAAAGCTGCTTTGCGTGCATTTGGCGATATGAGTATCAAAGTAAAATTCATTTCTGCCATTCGTCCATTTACGTTAGAACCAACGGAAGATGGGGTACAATTCATTCAATTGATCACTCCAGTACGCACAAACTAAAATACTAATTGAAAATAAACTGAAAAATAAACCATTTTAAACAGAAGGCCCTAAAATCAATTTTAAGGCTTTCTGTTTCTTTTTGTTCAAATCACCTTTTTTCATTTAAATCCGCTCATATGGAAAAATATATGGATAAATTTGTTTTCTTGCGAAAAAAAGGGTATAATAAAGTATACTTTTAATAATGAAAATGAGGGATGAAGAGTGAAACAACAAGTCATTCTAAAAACTGAGTTTATGACGTTGGGTCAAATGCTGAAAGAAGTCACAGTCATCGGCAGTGGTGGACAAGCAAAATGGTATTTAGCAGAAAACACGGTTTTGGTTGATGGCGAGCCAGAAAATCGTCGTGGACGAAAGCTTTATCCCGGTATGATGATCGAAGTTCCAGAAGCAGGAACTTTTTTTATGGTAAAAAAAGGGAATAACGATAATGAGGCTGAATAAGCTGCACCTCAAAAATTATCGAAACTATCAAGAATTGCAAATTGATTTTTCCAAAAACCTCGTGATTTTTTTAGGAGAAAATGCCCAAGGAAAAACGAATCTTTTGGAAAGTATTTATGTGCTTGCAATGACAAGAAGTCATCGTACAAATAGTGAACAAGAGTTGATTGGATGGAACGATGAGCAGTCGATGATCCAAGGGGAGATCACAAGAGGAACCTCTAAGATCCCGTTAGAGATCCAACTGTCTAAAAAAGGACGAAAAACAAAGATCAATCATATCGAACAAAAGAAGTTGAGTAGTTATGTTGGACAATTGAATGTCATTTTATTTGCTCCTGAAGATCTTTCTTTAGTGAAAGGAAGCCCACAGATCCGACGCAAATTTTTAGATATGGAATTAGGTCAGATCAATCCAATCTATCTTTACGATCTTGTCCAATATCAAGCAATCCTAAAGCAGAGAAATCAATATTTGAAGCAATTGAATGAGAAAAAACAAACGGATTTACTTTATCTTGATATTTTATCTGAACAACTAGCAGAATTTGGTAGCAAAGTACTAAAGGCAAGAGCGCAGTTTATCAAGCGTTTAGAATATTGGGCAAATTCTTTACATCAACAAATCACGCATCAAAGAGAACAGTTGGCAATCGAATATGTGACCGCCCTCTCTTCTTTAGACACTATGACAGTTCAAGAGATCCAGTCACAATTTTTAACGTTGCTCGAACAAAACAAAAAGAAAGATCTCTTTCGAGGGACAACGACTGTGGGTCCCCATCGAGATGACCTTTCTTTTTTTGTCAATGAAAAAAACGTGCAAAATTTTGGTTCTCAAGGTCAACAGCGAACAACGGCATTAAGTGTCAAATTAGCAGAAATCGATTTGATCAAAGAAGAAACAGGCGAGTATCCGATCCTATTACTGGATGATGTAATGAGTGAGTTAGACGACCAACGTCAACTCCATTTACTTGAAACGATTGAAGGGAAAGTACAGACATTCTTAGCTACTACCTCCCTGGATCACGTTAAAAATAAAATGACTGTTGAACCTGAGATTTTTTATGTTCAGCAGGGAGAAATAAAAGGAGAATAAACATACATGACAGAAGAAAGAAGTTTAGTCGAGCGCGCAAAAGAATATGATGCCAGTCAGATTCAAGTGCTTGAAGGTCTTGAAGCCGTTCGGAAACGTCCGGGGATGTACATTGGTTCAACAAGTTCAGAAGGACTTCACCACTTAGTATGGGAAATCGTCGATAATTCGATCGATGAAGTCTTGGCAGGATTTGCGACAAAGATCCAAGTCATCATTGAGGAAGACAACAGTATCACTGTCATCGATGATGGTCGTGGGATTCCGGTCGATATCCAAGCGAAGACCGGTCGTCCAGCTGTAGAAACAGTGTTTACTGTCTTGCATGCGGGTGGTAAATTTGGCGGAGGCGGCTACAAAGTATCCGGTGGTCTTCATGGGGTTGGTTCGTCCGTTGTGAATGCACTATCGACACTATTAGATGTCAAAGTGTACAAAGATGGCAAGATCTATTACCAAGAATATCGTCGTGGGGCGGTAGTCGATGATTTGAAAGTCATCGGTGACACTGATTTAAGTGGAACGACCGTTCACTTCATCCCAGACCCAGAAATTTTTACAGAAACGACAACTTTCGACTTTAATAAATTGGCGACTCGTATTCGTGAGCTGGCTTTCTTGAATCGTGGGATGAAAATCTCAATTGAAGATCGTCGCGAAGAAAAGCCTGTCGTGAAAGAATACCATTATGACGGTGGAATCAAAAGCTACGTCGAATATTTAAATGCGAGCAAAACAGTGATTTTCCCAGAACCTGTTTATTTAGAAGGGGAGCAACAAGAAATCACTGTCGAAGTTTCGATGCAATATACAGACGGTTATCATTCCAATATCATGAGCTTTGCCAACAATATCCATACGTACGAAGGCGGAACACATGAATCAGGATTTAAGACAGCTTTGACACGGGTCATCAATGATTATGCACGTAAGCAAAAATTGATGAAAGAAAATGATGATAATTTAACAGGTGAAGATGTGCGTGAAGGATTGACAGCAGTCATTTCGATCAAGCATCCAGATCCTCAGTTTGAAGGACAAACGAAAACAAAATTAGGAAACTCAGAAGTACGTACGGTCACTGATCGTTTGTTCAGTGAGCATTTCATGAAATTCTTATTGGAAAACCCAAGTGTGGGCCGTCAGATCGTCGAAAAAGGACTACTTGCCTCTAGAGCCCGCTTAGCGGCTAAACGCGCGCGTGAAGTGACGCGGAGAAAAGGAGCATTGGAAATCAGTAATCTACCTGGTAAATTAGCCGATTGTTCCAGCAATGATCCTGAAAAAAGTGAATTGTTCATCGTCGAAGGAGATTCAGCCGGTGGTTCAGCAAAGCAAGGACGAAGCCGTGAATTTCAAGCGATTTTACCGATCCGCGGGAAAATCTTGAACGTTGAAAAAGCAAGTATGGATAAAATTTTAGCCAACGAAGAAATTCGCTCACTGTTTACAGCGATGGGTACAGGATTTGGTGAAGATTTCGACGTGTCCAAAGCACGTTACCATAAATTAGTCATCATGACCGATGCCGATGTCGATGGTGCCCACATTCGTACGTTGCTATTGACGCTCTTTTATCGTTATATGCGCCCAATCGTGGAAGCCGGCTATGTTTATATCGCGCAACCACCGCTATATGGCGTTAAACAAGGAAAGAAAATCACATATGTCCAACCAGGGAAAAATGCCGAAGAAGAGTTGAGAAAAGTCATCGAATCACTACCAGCAACACCAAAACCAAGTGTTCAACGATACAAAGGGCTTGGTGAGATGGATGATCATCAACTATGGGAAACGACGATGGACCCAAGCAAACGTATGATGGCTCGTGTCAGTGTAGATGATGCGATTGCTGCCGATGAAGTATTTGAAATGTTGATGGGCGATCGAGTGGAACCTCGTCGTGCATTCATTGAAGAAAATGCTCACTATGTTAAAAATCTAGATATTTAATCATGAAGGAGGAAGAAAAATGAGTGAAGAAATCAGAGAAAACATCCATGATGTCAATCTAACTAGCGAAATGAAAGACTCCTTCATAGATTACGCCATGAGTGTCATTGTCGCTCGGGCTCTACCAGATGTTAGAGATGGATTAAAACCAGTTCACCGCCGTATTTTATATGGGATGAATGAACTAGGTGTCACACCAGACAAAGCACACAAGAAATCAGCCAGAATCGTGGGGGACGTCATGGGTAAATACCATCCCCATGGTGACAGTGCGATCTATGAATCAATGGTTCGGATGGCGCAGCCTTTTAGCTATCGCTACATGTTAGTAGATGGTCATGGAAACTTTGGGTCAGTTGATGGAGATGGCGCAGCTGCGATGCGTTATACTGAAGCCAGAATGAGTAAGATCGCGACAGAAATGTTACGTGATATCAATAAAAATACGGTCGATTTCCAAAGCAACTATGATGATACGGAAAAAGAACCAGTTGTCTTACCGGCACGTTTTCCTAACTTGCTAGTCAATGGTACGACAGGGATCGCAGTCGGAATGGCGACGAATATTCCCCCACATAATCTGACAGAAGTTGTAGCAGCGATTGATCTATTGATGGAAAATCCAGATGTGACAACCAATGAATTGATGGAAGTCTTACCTGGGCCTGATTTTCCTACCGGCGGATTAGTCATGGGGAAATCCGGCATTCGTCGAGCGTATGAAACAGGAAAAGGTTCAATCACTGTTCGAGCAAAAGTAGAAATCACGGAAATGCCAAATGGAAAAGAGCGGATCTTAGTCACTGAATTGCCATATATGGTCAATAAAGCGAAATTGATTGAGCGAATTTCAGAATTGCACCGTGACAAACGAATTGAAGGGATCACAGATCTAAGAGATGAATCTTCTCGTGAAGGAATGCGTATCGTGATCGATGTGCGTCGTGACGCGAGTGCCTCTGTCATTTTGAACAATCTCTACAAATTGACATCCTTACAAAACTCATTTGGTTTCAATATGTTAGCAATCGAAAAAGGCGTACCGAAAGTTCTAAGCTTGAAGCAGATCCTTGAAAATTATATTGAACACCAACGCGAAGTTATTACACGTCGTACGGTCTTTGAAAAAGATAAAGCAGAAGCAAGAGCACATATCTTAGAAGGACTACGAATCGCCTTAGATCATATTGATGAAATCATCGCGATCATTCGTGGGTCCAAATCAGATGAAGAAGCGAAAAACGCGATGATCGAGCGCTTCGATCTTTCTGACCGTCAATCGCAAGCAATCTTAGATATGCGTTTACGCCGTTTGACTGGTTTGGAAAGAGAAAAAATCGAAAATGAATACCAAGAATTATTGAAACTCATTGAAGATTTAGCTGATATTCTTGCTCGCCCTGAACGAGTAACAGAAATCATTCAAACCGAACTTGCTGAATTGAGTCAACGATTTGGCGACAAACGTCGTACAGAATTACTGGTCGGTGAAGTCTTGAGTTTAGAAGACGAAGATTTAATCGAAGAAGAAGAAATCGTGATCACATTGACGAATAATGGCTATATCAAACGTTTAGCCAACAACGAATTCCGCGCACAACGTCGTGGAGGTCGAGGCATCCAAGGAATGGGTGTTCATAACGATGATTTCGTGAAAAATCTTGTTTCTTGCTCCACACATGATACATTGCTGTTCTTTACTAATAACGGAAAAGTGTATCGTGCGAAAGGATACGAGATCCCAGAGTACGGACGTACAGCAAAAGGGATTCCGATCATCAACTTACTGGGCATTGATTCAAGTGAGAAGATCCAAGCCATCATCGCAGTAACTGGTGAAGCAGAGGAAGGGCATTACTTGTTCTTTACTACACGCCAAGGAACAGTCAAACGTACGACTGTCACTGCTTTTGCCAATATCCGTAGCAATGGGTTGATTGCGATTGGTTTGAAAGAAAATGATGAATTGGTCAACGTCTTATTGACTGATGGCCAATCAAACATCATCATTGGTACACACGATGGCTATTCTGTGACTTTTGCAGAAGATGCCGTTCGTGATATGGGACGTACAGCCTCTGGGGTTCGTGGGGTTCGTTTGAGAGAAGACGATTACGTCGTTGGAGCAGCCTTGATGAATGAGGATCATGAAGTCTTGATCATCACAGAAAAAGGTTATGGAAAACGTACCAAGGTTTCTGAGTACCCTGTCAAAGGACGTGGGGGTAAAGGGATCAAAACTGCGAATATCACTGAGAAAAATGGTCCATTAGCTGGATTGACGACGGTGACAGGCGAAGAAGATATTATGTTGATCACAGACAAAGGTGTCATCATCCGCTTCAACGTTTCAACGGTTTCTCAGACAGGTCGGGCAACGCTAGGCGTGCGCTTGATCAAGATGGAAGCAGAAACGAAAGTGGTGACCATGGCAGCAGTAGAACCAGAACCTGCGGAAGAAACGACTGTCGAAGCAGAGACAGTTGATGTGGAAACAGATCATACAGAAGAATAGAAATAGGCGTAAAGCAAAAGTGAACGTCTAAAATCAAAACTCCCAAGAATAGGTAAAACTATCTTTGGGAGTTTTTGGTCGTCTCAAAAGAAAAAATTTGGAAAACAAAGAACAGCAGCTTGCTTTTTTAGTGCATTGCGTGTATAATTGAGGATTGTGAGTAGTCTAATTTATTAGAAAACTCTCCTTGCTCTTGGGAAAGCTGAGAGCCGAAAGTCCATAGGGAGGTGAAAAATCAATGGAAAACACGAAATATGAAATCATGTATATTATTCGTCCAAACATTGATGAAGAAGCAAAAACTGCTTTAATCGAACGTTTCGATTCAATCTTGAAAGATAACGGAGCTGAAGTTATCGAATCAAAAGATTGGGAAAAACGCCGTTTAGCATACGAAATGAACGGTTACCGTGAAGGTATCTATCACATCGTTAAAGTATCTTCTCCATCATCAGCAGATGCAATCAACGAGTTTGATCGTCTTGCTAAAATCAATGACGATATCGTTCGTCACATGATCGTAAAAGAAGAAGCTTAATTATTGTTTCACATGGAACAATCAAACGATGAGAGGAGATGACCATTTTGATTAATAACGTTGTACTAGTTGGACGTCTGACAAAAGATCCAGATTTACGATATACATCAAGTGGCACTGCTGTAGCAACGTTCACTTTAGCTGTCAATCGTAACTTCACGAGCCAAAACGGCAACCGTGAGGCGGATTTTATTAATTGTGTGATTTGGCGAAAATCAGCAGAAACACTAGCAAACTATGCACATAAAGGAACACTTTTAGGTGTAACTGGTCGTATTCAAACGCGTTCTTATGATAATCAACAAGGACAACGTGTGTACGTAACAGAAGTAGTTGCTGAAAACTTCCAATTATTGGAAAGTCGTGCAGCATCTGAAAACCGTCAACAAAGCGGTGGCTACCAAGACACTGGTCAATCGACAAATAATTTTGGCGGAAACGGCGGAAACAATAACTATAATCAAACATCTCAATCATCCAACGGTATGCCTGATTTTGATCGTGATTCTTCTGATCCATTCGGATCAAGCTCAACGATCGACATTTCAGACGATGATTTACCATTCTAAACGAATTTGATAGGAGGGAAATAGAATGGCACAACAAAGAAGAGGCGGACGTAAACGTCGTAAAGTAGACTACATCGCTGCTAACCATATTGAATATATCGATTATAAAGATATCGAATTACTAAAAAGATTTATCTCAGAACGTGGTAAAATTTTGCCACGTCGTGTAACAGGTACAGGCGCTAAAAACCAACGTAAAATTACGATTGCAATCAAACGCGCACGTATCATGGGATTACTACCATTCGTTGGCGAAGAATAATTCGCTTTAGGAATGATTCTGTAGGAATACCCAATCGTTTCAAACCATTACAGAGGAAGTTATGACTACTGTCGTGACTTCCTCTTTTTGTTCCATTTAGGTGTTTAGTCGCTTACATGACATGAGTTATGGTAAAATTAGGCTAATCAGTTACGGGAGGAAAGACATGGATAAAGAAAAAATAAAAGTAAGCCCGAGCCCTCTGCTCATTCTTTTATTGATCCTTGCAGAAGTTTTGGTTGTATTATTGATGCCATTTCGCTTGATCAGTGCGTTGTTCATCCTGATCGTGAATCTATTTTGTATTCGTTATGGTTTAAAGATGAAACGGTGGTTGACTCTAAGGAATCGTGATAAGATCCAACAAGCTTCCACAGTTGCGGAATCCAATTTGAATTATGTTTCTGAAATCATGCCAGTCGGAATCATCTCTTACCAACCAGCGACACAAACCATTGATTGGCTGAATCCTTTCGCATTGAATGTGAAAGACCAAAGCTCTTTATTGGAAGCAGACTTGTTAGAAACTTTTTTTTCAGCAAAAGAAAAAAAGAAAAATCAAGTCTATTTAGCTGACAAAACGTTTCAATTTGAATTGGATACGGTGAAAGGGGTCGTTTATTTTATTGACGTGACCCAGAACCAACTACTGAAGATCCATCAAGTGAATAGCCAGCCAATCATCGGGATTCTTTCAATCGATAACTATGCAGATACGGTCGATAAATTGGATGAAAAAGAAGTTTCTTATTTGAACTCCTTCATTACGACACTGATTTCTGACTGGATGAATGAATATCATGTGTTTTTTAAACGAATCAATTCAGAGCGCTTTTTCTTTTTTGGACAGATGAGTGACTTAAAGAAAATGATGGATAAGAAATTTGATCTCTTAGATCGCTTACGAGCAGAAGCTGAAAGACAAAACCATCCGTTGACCCTTAGTATGGGAATTGCCTATGGACAACAAACACTAGAAGAAATCGGTAGCGAAGCTCAAAATAACTTAGATATCGCTTTGGTTCGTGGTGGGGATCAGGTCGTGGTGAAAGAAGTTCGTGAAGGAGCGAAACCTACTTACTATGGTGGGAAATCAGCAACGACCATCAAACGTACGCGCGTTCGTTCACGGGCGATGAGTACTGCTTTACGCAAAATTTTTGATGAAACAGGCGATGTATTTATTATGGGGCATCGCTTCCCTGATATGGACGCTATCGGTTCAGCCGTTGGAGTCAGTTGTCTGGCGCGCTTCAATCAGAAAAAAGCCTATATCGTCATCGATGAAAAAGAAATCATTCCAGATGTGGAACGCTGTTTAACAGAAATCCATAAAGAACCAGAGTTGGAGATGCAATTGATTACGCCAGAACGCGCAATGGAGCTTAAGAAAGACAAGGATCTACTCGTAATGGTCGATTACCATAAACCATCGCTATCGATCTCTCAGAGCCTTTACGAGCAATTTGATAAGATCGTGATCATTGACCATCATCGTCGAGGCGAAGAGTTTCCAAGCAAACCGCTCTTAACGTATATTGAATCTTCTGCGTCTTCTGCCTCTGAATTAGTCACAGAATTAATCCAATACCAAAGTAGCCGAACCAATCGGATCAGCCGTTTAGAGGCGACGTTGTTGTTAGCTGGCATGACCGTTGATACGAATAACTTCAATGTGCGAACGACAGCACGTACGTTTGATGTTGCAAGCTATTTAAAGACTTGTAGTGCGGACGCATCCTTAGTACAATATTTATTGAGCTCTGATTTAGCCACTTATTTAGAAATCAGCCACTTGATCGCCCACAATGAACAAGTGACGGAGGATATTGTGGTGGCAGCAGGGACGGATGAAAAAGAGTATAATAGTGTTATCGCAGCAAAAACAGCAGATACGTTGCTCTCAATGGTCAATATCAATGGCGCTTTCGTCATTACGAAACGGACGGATGGCTTAGTTGGTATCAGTGCCCGCAGCACAGGAACGATCAATGTCCAATTGATCATGGAATCCTTAGGCGGTGGCGGACATTTCACCAATGCGGCAACACAACTGGAAAATGTGACTGTAGAAGAAGCAAAACAACAACTGCTCGCTGCTATCCAAGAAAATATGAATCAATTATATAAAAAGGAGTAGATGAGATGAAAGTCATTTTCTTACAAGATGTTAAAGGCAAAGGCAAAAAAGGCGATGTCAAGGAAGTTCCTACAGGCTATGCGCAAAATTATTTGATCAAAAACAATCTGGCAAAAGAAGCAAATAAAAGCAGCATCAGTCAGTTAGAAGGACAGAAAAAAGCCCAAGAAAAACAAGAAGCAGAAATTCTTGAAGAAGCCAAAAAATTAAAAGAATTTCTTGAAAAAGAAGAAACAGTCGTGGAATTAAAAGCCAAAGCAGGAGAAGATAGCCGTTTATTTGGCTCGATCCCATCGAAACAAATCGCTGAAGGCTTGAATAAGCAATACAAAGTAAAATTAGACAAACGTAAAATTGAGTTGAACAACCCAATTCGTACGTTAGGCTATACCAACGTACCTGTGAAACTACACCATGAAGTAACTGCAACGATCAAGGTACACGTTGTCTCTGAATAAACGAAAAGAACATGTGACGAAATCACTTCGATAAATCAGCCGCAGAGGACAAAAATCGCTTTCGATTATTTTTGACTTTTGCGGCCTATTTTCGAAGGAAGAGCTTTTGGAACAGATGTTCATTTTAGGGATGACTTTTCTGCCATTTTCTTGTAAAATGAAGCAATTGAAAGCAAGGAGCGATAGAATATGAGTGAAGTGTGGCAGGATCGAATTCCACCGCAAAATATTGAAGCTGAACAAGCGGTTCTAGGTTCTGTTTTTCTAGACGCTGAAACGATCATCGATGCCATGGAGTACATAGAACCGAAAGATTTTTATCGTCGGGGACATCAAATCATTTTTGAAATCATGATCGAATTGAATGACCGTAGTGAAGCGATTGATGTCGTGACCGTCAAAGATCGTTTGGAGCAACGAAATCTCTTGGAAGATGCTGGTGGAGTCAGTTACTTATCTGATTTAGCTTTAGCTGTACCAACGGCAGCGAACATTGTCTACTACGCAAAAATCGTGGAAGAAAAATCATTGCTCCGTAATTTGATCCAAACAGCAACAGGGATCGTGACTAGAGGATTTGAACAAGGAGAAGAAGTCCAATCCATCTTAGATGATGCGGAACGTAGCATCCTTGAAGTATCAGAAAAACGTAACCGTAGCGGGTTCTTATCTATTGCGGAAGTCTTGAATTCTACGATTGAAAATATTGACCAACTCGCGCAAAACAATGAAGAGATCACAGGTTTGCCAACTGGTTACCAAGGATTAGATAAAATGACTGCTGGCTTCCAAGCAGAAGAGCTGATTATTTTGGCTGCACGTCCGGCAGTAGGGAAAACAGCCTTTGCCTTGAATATTGCCCAAAATGTTGGTACAAAAACGGATCGTTCTGTAGCGATCTTCAGTCTAGAGATGGGGGCAGAATCACTGGTCAACCGGATGCTTTGTGCGGAAGGTTCGATTGAAGCGAGTCACTTACGTACGGGACAGCTGTCCGAAGAAGAATGGTCCAATTTGATTGTTGCGATGGGTAGTTTATCGAAAGCAAATATCTTTATTGATGATACACCAGGGATCAAAATCTCTGAGATACGAGCAAAATGTCGGAAACTTGCACAAGAAAAAGGAAATCTAGGCTTGATACTCATCGATTACTTGCAGTTGATCGAAGGAAATGGGAAAGAAAACCGTCAACAAGAAGTATCCGATATCTCACGTCAATTGAAAAAACTAGCGAAAGAATTAAAAGTTCCCGTCATTGCTCTTTCCCAGCTTTCTCGTGGAGTGGAACAACGCCAAGATAAACGACCTGTCTTAAGTGATATCCGTGAGTCTGGTTCGATTGAGCAGGATGCGGATATCGTGGCATTCTTATATCGTGATGATTACTACGAACGTGAAGGTGGCGAAGATGGTGATGCGCCAGAACCACAAAACGATAATGTGATCGAAGTCATCATTGAAAAAAACCGGAGTGGAGCAAGGGGAACGGTCGAATTGCTCTTTATCAAAGAATACAATAAATTTTCCTCGCTTTCTCCGCGAGAAGAATATTAGGACGAATAAATCTGAATAAATCAAACATCGAGGTCGGGACAGAAGTGTTTAGCCTCGAGAAATAAGGTGCCAGCCACGAAAATTGTTCTTCAAATTTTTGTGGCTGGCGCTTTATTTTTCAAAGAGGTTATTTCTATTCCCACCGTTTATTCGATTTTTGGTGGTGCGAGAGGACGAATGTCCGAAGATGGTTTTTCAAACTCAGTCAGGTCAGGCGCCTACTTGTTAGTAACCAATGGAACATAGAAAATTATAATGTTCGCTTTTTAAACGTTTTCTCTAAAATATATTAAATATCATTCGATTTTAGTTGAATAAAGTTTGAAGTATTGTTACAATAATTCAGGATTAAATAATATTAAATGAGGTGTTCAAATGTCATCTGTAGTAGTAGTGGGTACACAATGGGGCGACGAAGGGAAAGGAAAAATTACTGACTTTCTTAGTGAAAATGCTGAAGTGATCGCACGGTACCAAGGTGGCGACAATGCGGGACACACAATTAAATTCGATGGTGTTACGTATAAACTGCACTTGATTCCTTCGGGGATTTTTTACAAAGATAAAATCAGCGTGATCGGGAATGGTGTAGTAGTCAATCCGAAATCTTTAGTCAAAGAATTGGCTTATTTACATGAAAAAAATGTGACGACAGATAATTTACGTATTTCTGATCGTGCGCATGTGATTTTACCGTATCATATCAAATTAGACCAATTGCAAGAAGATGCAAAAGGAGAAAATAAAATCGGTACGACCATCAAAGGGATTGGCCCTGCTTATATGGACAAAGCCGCTCGTGTCGGTATCCGTGTAGCCGATTTATTAGATAAAGAAATTTTTGAAGAGCGTTTACGAGTGAATCTAGACGATAAAAACCGTCAATTTGTGAAAATGTTCGATTCAGAGCCAATTGAATTTGAAGAAATCTTTGAAGAATACTACGAATATGGACAACAAATCAAACAATACGTGACGGATACATCAGTTATCTTAAATGATGCGTTAGATTCAGGAAAACGTGTTTTATTTGAAGGCGCACAAGGTGTGATGTTGGATATCGATCAAGGAACGTATCCGTTTGTTACCTCATCAAATCCAGTGGCTGGTGGTGTGACGATCGGTAGTGGTGTCGGACCTTCAAAAATCAATAAAGTGGTCGGTGTATGTAAAGCTTACACTTCACGTGTGGGAGATGGCCCATTCCCTACTGAATTGTTTGATGAAACAGGTCAACAAATTCGTGAAGTCGGTCGCGAATATGGTACAACGACTGGACGTCCACGTCGTGTCGGCTGGTTTGATACAGTCGTGATGCGTCACTCAAAACGTGTGTCAGGTATCACGAATCTATCATTGAATTCGATCGATGTCTTGAGCGGTTTGGAAACAGTGAAAATCTGTACAGCATACGAATTAGACGGTGAACGAATCTATCATTATCCAGCGAGTTTGAAAGAATTGAACCGTTGCAAACCAATCTACGAAGAATTGCCAGGTTGGTCAGAAGACATTACTGCTTGTCGCACACTAGCTGAATTACCAGAAAATGCTCGTAACTATGTAAGACGTATCTCAGAGCTTGTAGGCGTGCGTATTTCAACATTTTCAGTAGGTCCTGACCGAAACCAAACAAATATCTTAGAAAGCGTGTGGGCGCAAATCTAAGCCTTTCAGTGATGATTCGCTAACAGGAACATTCTTTAAGAATGAGTGGACCACTGAAATCACGAGAAATAAATGAAATCGGGACAGAAGTGTTTAGCCTCGAGAAATACGGCGACAACCACGAAAATTGTTTTTCTAATTTTTGTGGTTGTCGCTTTATTTCCCAAGAGATTACTCCTCTTGCCATTATTTATCGGTTTTAGAGCGACACACAAAAATGAATGTGACTTTTGTTTTAGACTGATCGTATTCATTTAAGCGTTCGCTTGATTGGCTTGTACCAAGTACAACGAATATAAGAGCTGAAGTTATTTAAAATTAAAGGAGTTTGCTATAATAGACTGCGATGAAAAGTGGAGAAAAAAAGGAGTTGGAACGAATGTATCAAATAGTCACAGATTCATGTTGCGA
Source organism: Enterococcus mundtii (assembly GCF_013394305.1). Lineage (NCBI taxonomy): Bacteria > Bacillati > Bacillota > Bacilli > Lactobacillales > Enterococcaceae > Enterococcus > Enterococcus mundtii. The sequence goes on from NZ_AP019810.1 coordinate 1,597,099, forward strand.
TCTGCCCTATCAAGTGTTGGCAAATGCAAATGTTGATTTTTTATCCATGGAGATCCAGATTGGTGAGGAAATACGAATCGATGATCTGGGAAAAACATTTGATTATGAAGGGTACATCCAACAGTTACGTGAAGGAGCAATGCCTACGACCTCACAAATCAATGTGGGTCGCTATTTGGAGTTCTTCCGTAGCTATGTGGAGAAAGGTATCCCAGTCTTGTACGTTGCTTTTTCGAGTGGCATGAGTGGTTCTTACAGCAGTGCCTTACAAGCAGTCGAATTATTGAAAGAAACCTATGAGGACCCGCAAGTTCATGTGTTTGATACGAAAGCCGCAAGTATCGGGGAAGGACTACTTGTATTAGAAGCTGTTCGTTTGAAAGAATCGGGTTATTCTTTGGAAGAAACATTGGCTTGGTTACAAAATAATTACCTCAAAGTTCATTCTTGGGTAACCGTTGATGATTTAAAACATTTAGAACGTGGAGGACGCATCTCTAAAGCAAGTGCTGCTATTGGTAGTCTGTTAAGCGTGAAGCCGATCATTACCGTTGAACCAAGTGGTCATTTGAAGAATGTCGATAAAGTGCGTGGTAGAAACAAATCCATTCAGAAAATCGTGGAGGAAACGGTCAAAACGATCGTAGCTCCATTGGAACAAACGGTGTATATCGCTTATGCCGGAGACCTAGAAAGTGCTGAGAAAGCCAAAAAATTATTAGAAGAAAATATCAAAACAAAAGAAATCAAACTCTATCCCTTAGGACCAACGATCGCCAGTCATACAGGCTATGGGTGTATCGCCATCTTTTCAATGGGTGTGAGTCGATAAAAAAGAAAAACAGCTGTACAACGTAAGATTACTCACGTTGTACAGCTGTTTTTATAGTTATTTTTGGAATATTTAGTTCCACAATTGTTCTAATTGTTTTTGGATGTCTTTGTTCTCTAAGAATTCATCATATGTCGTATCTGCACGATCGATCACGCCTTTATCAGAAACAGCAATGATACGATTTGCTAACGTTTGGATGAATTGGTGGTCATGAGAAGCAAATAGGATCGAACCTGAAAATGCCATCAAACCATCATTCAATGCAGTAATTGATTCTAAATCTAAATGATTCGTTGGGTCGTCTAAGACAAGGACGTTTGCTTTTGAAAGCATCAATTTAGAAAGCATGCAACGCACTTTTTCGCCCCCAGAAAGAACATTCACGGGTTTTAGTACTTCCTCTCCAGAAAACAACATACGACCTAAGAAGCTACGTAAGAACGTATTGTCGTCTTCTTCTTTACTTGCATATTGACGTAACCAATCAAGAATCGTTAAGTCCGTATCGAATTCCTTCGTTGTATCCTTTGGTAGATAAGCATTGCTAGTTGTTACACCCCAACGGACAGTACCGGTATCAGGTGTTAGATCGCCCATGATAACTTTAAATAGCGTTGTAGTTGTTATATCGTTTTCGGCAACGAATGCTACCTTGTCTTCTTTGTTTAATGTAAATGATATATCATCTAAAATCTTTTTACCATCTATTGTCACACTAACGTTTTCTACCTGTAGTAAGTCATTTCCAATTTCACGCTCTGGTTTGAATCCAACGAAAGGATAGCGACGTGAAGAAGGTTGGATATCATCCAATGTGATTTTTTCTAACATTTTTTTACGGGATGTCGCTTGTTTTGATTTTGACGCATTTGCACTGAAACGTGCGATAAAGTCTTGTAATTCTTTGATTTGTTCTTCTTTTTTCGCATTGGCGTTTGCTTGTAACTTAGTTGCTAATTGGCTTGATTCTAACCAGAAATCGTAGTTTCCTACATAAAGCTTGATTTTTCCAAAGTCTAAATCTGCCATGTGGGTACATACTTTATTCAAGAAATGACGGTCATGGGAAACAACGATCACTGTATTCTCAAATTCGATCAAAAATTCTTCTAACCAGTTGATCGATTGGATATCTAGTCCGTTTGTCGGCTCATCTAAAAGTAAAACATCTGGTTTACCGAATAGCGTTTGTGCAAGCAACACTTTCACTTTTTGGCCACCAGTTAGTTCGCTCATCAATTGATGATGCAACTCTTCAGGAATATTTAATCCTTGGAGTAAAACGGCTGCTTCTGGTTCTGCTTCCCATCCGTTTAATTCTGCAAATTCGCCTTCTAATTCTGCCGCACGAATCCCATCTTCATCTGTGAAATCTTCTTTCATATAGATGGCATCTTTTTCTTTCATTACTTCATATAAACGTTTATGACCCATGATTACTGTTTCCATCACAGTATATTCTTCATAGTCATAGTGGTTTTGTTTCAAAACAGCCATACGTTCATCTGGACCTAATGTGACAGAGCCTGTTGAAGGTTGCAAGTCACCTGATAATACTTTAAGGAATGTTGATTTACCTGCGCCATTTGCTCCAATTAAGCCATAACAATTGCCGGGAGTGAATTTTATATTAACATCATCAAATAGTTTGCGATCTGAAAAGTGCAAACTTACATCATTTACAGTAATCAATTTTTTTCCTCACTTTATGTTTATAATATTTGCCAAGTCTTCTAGAATTATATAGGGGAATGTTGAAAGTTTCAAGGAAATCAGTAATTCTTTACGTTTCACGTGAAACAATCAAAAGAAGAAAAGAGATAAACCGTTTTTTACAACTAAAGCATTTTCATAAATGCTAAATTTTTGAAGTTATTTAAATGGGGGCGTAAGATAGAAATAGATTAGAAGAAAGTAGGGATTAAAATGAAAGAAAGTAGAAAAATTGATTGGGGTTCACTTATTTTGGGGATACTATTTGTTTTAGTTTCCTTGATTTCTTTTCGCGATCCAGTAGGTAACTTAGTTGCTATCGTTATTGTATTTGCTATTTTTGCGATCCTAAAAGGATTATTTGAGTTATTTCTACGTAGTCGAGTAAAAGAACTGACAGGATATAAAGGGAAGATGCCGATAGTGATTGGGATCATTGATTTATTGATTGGGATCTTTTTCATTTTCAATATTGGTGCGGGGGTAGTTGCACTACCATTTGTCTTCGCTGTTTGGTTTATTATTGATTCTGTTTTGGCTTTATTTACTGCTGATTTATTCAGAGGAATAAGCGAAGGACATTATTGGTTTACAGTGGTCATCAATGTATTGGGTATCTTACTAGGTATTATTTTATTATTCAATCCTTTATCCTCTGCGTTGACGCTAAGTTTTTTAGTTGGATTTTATTTTATGGTCGTTGGGATCAATCAGATCGTTTATGCGTTTAGATGATTAGTAATAAAATAAGTGTATGAAATTTGAAAAAGATCCACCTCAAATCCTATCAATTTGAGGTGGATCTTTTCTCACTAAGTTGTGGTTTACTGGACTTTTACAACTGTTTAGAAAGATGATGCGTATATATTTCATGAAGCACCGGCATATCATGTACTTCGTATTTTTCTTTGAAGCGCTCAATTTCTTCTTCGCTATACTTTCTTGGGTCTAAGTGTAAGTCTTCGACAGGTAAGGGCCGTTTGTTGGGGATCTTGACGTCGATCACGACTGGTCGATCAGATTTCGCCGCAGCATCTAAGGCAGGGCGTAATTGTTCGTAGTGTGTGATCGTGAAGCCATCGGCACCTAAGGCTTCGCAGGCTTTCCCAAAATCAGCTTGTTCAAGGGAAACACCAAATTTTTGTTGTTCAGTATCTTCTTGTTCTGCTTCGATAAATCCGAATGAATCATTTGAGAAAACGACATTGATGATTGGCAACTGATAGCTGACTTGAGTCAAGATATCTTGCATCACCATGGCAAAACCGCCGTCTCCGCTCAAAGTAAAGACTTGTCTCTCCGGAAAGCTTAATTTAGCGGCGATTCCGCCGGGTATACCATTTCCCATCGTCGCAAACCAACCCGAAGTAGTGTGTAACTGCTCACCAGTCATGTTCAGTAAACGAATCGAATGAATGGTCGTATTTCCAACATCTGTCACAAAAATAGCATCACGTTCGGCAATTCGGTTGATTTCTTTATAGACCGCTTCTGGTCGAATCGATTTCTCCGTGGGTTCTTCAAAGGACGTTAACCAACGCCGCCAATTGCGAAGATTTTCTTGATTGGCTAGATACCAAGCATCTTCTGTGCGTTCGTTCCCCAATTCAATCAGTTTTTCTAACGTTGTTTTACCATCCCCTAAAATAGCTAAATCGGTATGATGACGGCGGCCGAATTTGGCGGCATCAATATCGACTTGGATAAAAGCAGCTTCTGGATTGAAAAAGGTTCGCCCAAAAGGAAAGTCACTTCCTACAAATAAAATCAAATCGGCTTCTGCTAATGCTTCATTCGCAGGTTTTGTCGCTACCCGACCTGCAAATCCAAGAAAATTTTTGTCTTCATCTGGCACGATTCCTTTTGCTAAAACAGAGGCAACCACGGGCATTTTGAAATATTCGGTAAATTTCTTGATCTGATCATAGCCATGACGAACACCTTGACCTATGAACAAGACAGGTTTTTGAGCTTGTTCGAGATAAGGAAGGGCTGCTTTCACGTCTTCAATCTCAGGGAGGATCACCCCTGTTTTGTACGTAGAAGCATTAGAAACATCCTGCCACTCGATTTCTTCAAAACCAAAATCAACTGGGATCGTCACAACAGCGACTCCTTGATGTGCATAAGCTGCCTTGATCGCTTCATCAACGACATAAGGTAAACTTTCAGGTGTCATGACTGTCCGATTATAAACACTAACATCAGCGAAAATTGGATTTTCATTTAATTCTTGAAAGGCAGTATAATTCATAGAAGTCGAAGCCACTTGCCCTAAAAGGGCGACAACTGGGACGTGATCCATTTGAGCATCGTAAAGTCCGTTGATCAAATGAGTGGCTCCAGGACCAGCTGAGCCAAAGACAGCTCCGACTTTTCCTGTTAATTTGGCATCCGCTGCGGCAGCTAACGCGCCTACTTCTTCATGACGTACTTGGATATAATCGATTTGGTCTTTTTCATGGTACAACGCATCCATAATGGAATTGAACGAACCACCCGGAATCCCATAAATATGATCAACTCCCCAGCTTTCAAGCACTTTTACCATGGCAATACCGGCATTTATCGTTGACATTTTGATCCACTCCCTAAAAAAACAAATTATATTTATTGTCTAAAGTATAAATCTTCCTTATCAAAAGCCCAACTAAAGCGACTTTCAACCAAGTAGAGTGAAGTGCCAGTAATGTGTGAAACTATGTTATAGTGGATTCAAAATGTTAGGAGGAAGAGTATGCTGAAAATCGGTATTATGAGCGGTGCTTCGATCGTGCCACGTGTTGTGGAGGGGATCAAAGAAAGTGGCGTGGCACAAGCTGTAGCGATTGCGACACGTCGCTTAGAAAAGGCGCAACAGTTAGCCACAGAGTTAGGCATTCCAAAAGCGTATGGCAGTTACGAAGCGTTACTTTCTGACAACGAGATAGAACTGATTTATATTCCATTGATCAATCACTTGCATTTTTCAGCCGCGAAAGCCGCGATCCAAGCAAAGAAACATGTGCTTTTAGAGAAGCCTTTTACGCTACATTCGGAGCAAGCACAAGAACTCTATGCCTTGGCTAAGGAGCACAAGGTTTTTCTCATGGAAGCACAAAAAGCCCTATTTCTACCTGCGATCGAAGACGTAAAAAAAACCATTGGATCAGGAAAAATCGGTCAAGTAAAATTAGTCGATATTCGTGATGCTCGACCGGGTTCTGAAAAAATCCCTTGGTTTTGGAAGATGGAACAAGGAGGTGGCGTATTGATTTCCAACGCCTCTTACCCATTAAGTGTCAGTCAATATTTATTTGGTACAGGATTTGATGAATATAACGGCTTATGTGTAGAACATGGAGAAGGTCTGACGGATGAAGAGTGTATGGTCAGCCTGAAGAAGAAAGACCTTTTCATCAGTTTATTCCTTACGACAAAAATGGATTTTACTAGTACGTATACCATCGTTGGAGAAAAAGGCACGATCATCATCCCTAACTATTGGAAAACAGACCATTATACGATCCAGATGAACAACGGAAAAGTGTTAACAAAAGATTTTCCAATGGATAGTGAATTTGTCTTTGAGATCCGTCATGTCGCCGATTTACTTTCCTCAGGTAAGAAGCAAGATACGGTGGTCGATCCAAACATGACGATTACAAATGTTCAAGTCGTTGATGATCTTTACCATAAGTGGTTTGGGAATGATTGGAAAAACGTGAGGGGATAACCGCTTAGAATAAAGGATCATCAGATTAATAGTAGAATAGTAGTCACATTTTTGGCAATATGCTAGAGTAAGAATAAAAAGGTGAAAGGGGAATTGTATGGTTGATTGGTTACTGAAGCTAGAACCTTGGCAGCAAGCGTTGACGGGTACGGCGTTTACTTATTTTATGACTGCGCTTGGGGCTGGCTTAGTTTTTTTCTTTAAAGAAATCAAAAAAGATGTACTCAATTTGATGTTAGGTTTCGCTTCGGGTGTGATGATCGCCGCCAGTTTTTGGTCTTTATTAGATCCGGCAATCACAAAAGCAGAAGAAAATGGTGATATTGCTTGGCTTGTGGTGAGTATTGGTTTTGGGCTAGGGGGATTATTTTTATACATTGCCGACAAAACCTTACCACACATGCATTTTGGTCCAGCACACGAAAAAGAAGGCTTACCAACACATTTAAAACGCACGATTTTGCTTGTCTTTTCCATTACCTTGCATAATATTCCAGAAGGTTTAGCAGTAGGTGTTGCATTTGGTGCAGCGGCAACTGCAGATAATCCAACGACTGCGGTGCTAGCAGCGATCTCTGTTGCGTTAGGGATTGGTATTCAAAACTTTCCAGAAGGTGCGGCTGTTTCGATTCCTCTCCGACAAGAAGGATTAAGTCGAACAAAAGCCTTTGTCTATGGGCAAGCTTCAGGAGTGGTTGAACCGATTGCTGGAGTCATCGGGGCAATCTTAGTGACAAAAGTTGCAGTCTTACTGCCTTATGCCTTAGCTTTTGCTGCGGGTGCAATGATTTACGTCGTCGTGGAAGAACTGATTCCTGAAGCGCAACAAACACTTTCAAGTAAACGACACTATGCAGTTTTTGGTGTTATGACTGGTTTTATTATCATGATGATCTTAGATGTAGCATTAGGTTAAATGATATATCATTTAAAAGAAGTAAAAAAAGAGGCAGAAATTTTCTGCCTCTTTTTGTTTTTCATTTAGGAAAATAGTATTAGTAGTATTTTCTTTGTTGCGTGGTGCGAGTGATCCAACGGACTAACCAAATCGCAATGGCTACTGGAATCAACAATTTAATACCTAACCATAATAAACCACTGATCACGCCAACGAATAGATTGAGGACAAAGCTAGCTACGACGAAACCTACCACTAATAGAATGATTGTTTGAAACGTATTTCTTTTTTGCATGATGATCGCCTCTTTTCTCGTTTGATAAACTTCTCAATAGAAGTTACGCTTGCTGTTTTCTATATAGTAAGTATAGCAAGGATTGATTGACTTAACCTCCACCCAGAGCCCGATTTCTACTTGCTACTTTGGTGTGAAAAGGTTGCTTTTTTGCCCTTATTACGAATAAAATGAAGCGAAAGGAGAGGAAAGTCATGCCGAAAAATCGACTAGAGGCCTTTACAGACGCCGTGATCGCTATTATTATGACGATTTTAGTGTTGGAGCTACATGAACCACACTCAGATACCTTGGAAGCGCTAGTTGCACTTGCGCCACGTTTTTTTATTTATATCATTAGTTTCTTTACCCTGGGCATTTATTGGAATAACCACCATCATTTGTTTCAAGCCGTCCACAAAGTGAATGGGCGAGTGCTCTGGGTGAATAGCTTTTTTATTTTTTTCCTGTCGCTGTTTCCATTCGTTACTTCATGGATCAGCGAATACAGTAACAGTCTTGTTCCTGAAATGACCTATGGTATAGTGATATTAGGAGCTAATCTCACGTATTATTTGTTAGCAAGGACATTAGTTGCCTCAGAGGAAGACGAGAATGCATCTATCAAAGAGTTGTTTGGCAATTATCGTAAATCCTACGTATCTATTGGTTTGAATGTCGTGGGATTGATTCTCGGATATTTGATCGCGCCCATCGCAGTACTAATAGTCAATGTCTTGATTTTGGTTACTTGGTTGATCCCAAGTCGTAAAATTGAAGCATACTATCGCTAGATACTTGAATAACATAGTCAATCAAAAGACACAGAATAGTTAGGAAATACTCCTTTCCTGTTCTGTGTTTTTTTTGTATGCTTTTGACTCTTTTAACGATTATAAAAAAATTTAACAGAAACATAAGTAAAAAATAAAAAAACAATCGAATTTTTTAGGCACAATGATAGTTAAAGAGGGATGCATATGAGAAAACGAAAAAAATTTTATCCAGCAATCATTACAAGTTTTATTACCGTACTTATTTATGTAGAGCAATCGAGGTGTAATTTGCTCGTTCTCCTGTTGTCAGTTTTACTTACTGTCATCGTCACGCTTAAAGGATAGACGATACAAAGAAGTAAACAAACTTGAGCTCGATCGGTCACAAGGTCAAAGATGACGGATTTTGTGGACAAATAGAAAGAGCTAATGAGTTATCCACTGTGGACAACTCATTATTAAATCAAAAATTTAGATAACAAGCACATTTATTTTTTGTTGTTATTTTAAATAACATAGATAAAACGATACTAAAGGATGGACAGATATTCGTTGGATCTCAAAAAAAAGCAAACTGAAAGGAAGAGGAATTTCTTCGTTTCAGTTTGCTTTTTTGTAGTATAAATATAAATCTATATTTACCCCCACAGGGTATGTCAGCGTGTGTTGTAAGGTTCTCCTTCAATGGATACATTGTTTTTATAGGCAAAGTAGCGATCATTTTTTTTCGCAATGCCAAATGTATCAGAAACATGAATGTTTTGTGGAGAGAATTTTATTGCTGGAATCGAGAACGATTGCTCTTTTGGATCAGTTACTCTGATTTCAAACGATAGTTCATTTTCATCTTCTTTTGTTAGTACGATATGAGGTGTATCATTAAAATTGATTTCTGTTACTTCGTAGATGCCTAAAAAATCGACCGAGTCACCAATGCTTTTCAATAACTGATTTTTTGTAGGAACATATTCCATTTTAATTTCGTCTGTTTGGATCATTTCAGCTTTGGAGGTAACATCTCGAACAGGAGAATTCAAAAAATGAATAAAAGAAAATAAACCGACACATGCAAACAAGCTACTGATAATTACAATAATTTTCTTCATTTTCCTTACTTTTTGTCCTTTCTGTGTTCTCCAACGTATATGTCTGATGTTAAAATCAAAAAAACTTTATGTAACAATAAATTTTATTTTTTTTTTGTTATTAAAAATGATTTCTTTCATAGTATAAATTTAAAATACAAAAAAATAAAGCAGATTTCACAAATTCTTTGACTAGATGAAAAGCTTTTAATTTTAGATAGCTAAAACTATCTATATTATTACAAATAATGGTGGTTATTATTAATTAATTATAATATTTAATTAGTTATTTAATGATTGATGGGAATTTCTGTCTGTTTAAGCGATGAAAATTGGTGTTATACTAGATAAAGTAAATTCGTTTAAATTTTTCTCTGGAAAACTCTCCTTTTACTTCTAATAGTTGATTTCTTTGATACTTCTTATAATAGACAAGACATCCTTAAGGCGAAAACGATTTTTATATACATTTCAAAATAAGGAGGTTTTTTATGGTTAAATCTTATTTTACATTTAACAAAATTCAAGAAAATCCATTTCGTATCATGAATCTGATGGTGCTGATCTTTCTCGTTTTATGGATCGGTTACATCAATCATAATTTTTTGATTTCAAGTTTCTCTTCTCTAGGTATCTTTACCTTCTTTTACTACCAGAACATTCCGATGAAGCAATTACTAAAGCGCCTATTTTTGATTGGTTGCGGTCTATTACTGGCTTTTACATTAGGGCTATTGTCGACGTATGTCATCTGGCTTGAACCATTTGCTGTTGGAGCAGTTGCTTTTTTCAGTCGGTTTATTTTGCGTTTGTTCCATATTTCTAAACCAGGGGGCTTATTCTTTGCGATGTTAGCGGCTATGGGAACGAGTATGTCCGTTCCATTTTCTCATTTGCCGACAGTAGCTTCTTTTTTCTTTATGGGTGTTGTGTTTGCTTTGATTGCTGCATTTCTAACGAAAAAAATGGATTCGCGCCCGGAACAGGAAGTGATAAAGGTATCTTTGAAGGAGCGTTTTCACCAAGAACCTTTAGTGATCATTGATTCGATTTTTTACAGCGCTGCATTATTCCTTTCCGTTTATGTGAGCCATGGCTTGAACATGAAAAATCCTTATTGGCTGACACTGTCTTGTGCCTCGATTTTATTAGCTGAGAATTTAGATGCGATGAAACATCGGCAAGTGCAATATTTGATTGGTTCGATGTTAGGGTTGTGTTTATCGGCTGTCTTATCACTGATTCCTTTTTCCCAACTTGAAACGATTTTTTTAATTACGTTTCTTTATGGTATTTCTCAGTTTTTAGTTGCCCGAAATTATGCAGTGGCGAATATTTTCTTGAACCCCATGGCATTGATGCTTTCGACATTGGTCAGGAACACGTACTTGATCTCATTGATCGAGTATCGTTTTATTGGTATCGTCATCGGTAGTTTCATTGGTCTAGGTGTAGCCTGGGTAATGAATATCGGTCTGCAACATTACTTAGCAGTTGTGAAAGAAAAATATGAAACATAACAAAGAAAGGCGGTCACGACAATGAAGTCGGATCGCCTTTCCTTGTTCGTTACTAAAGCTGTTCCCCATTGGTTTCAATCACTTGTTGGTACCAAGCAAAGGAATCTTTTTTCAAACGTTGTAAGGTTCCTTTACCGGTATTATCCTTATCGACATAGATCATGCCATAGCGTTTTTCCATTTCACCACTGCCAAAGCTGACGATATCGATGATTCCCCAAGGTGTGTAACCAATTAATGGTACGCCATCTTCAACTACTGCTTTTTTCATTTGTTCGATGTGTTCTCTTAAATAATTGATCCGGTAGTCATCATGGATCTCATTTGAATCAGTTAACTGATCGTAGGCACCAAAACCATTTTCAACGATAAACAGGGGGAGATCATAACGCTGGTACACCGTGTTCAATACATAACGTAACCCAACAGGATCAATCGGCCAGCCCCAGTCAGAAGCAGTAATATAAGGATTTTTAACTAGTTTTGCTGAAGGAATATCTTCTGTTTGTCTGCCCTCAACATCGGGAAGAGTTGTGATCGTTCCCGACATATAATAGCTAAAACCGATATAGTCAACAGTTCCTTGACGTAAAATTTGTCGTTCTTTCTCGCTAATATCGATTGTGAGCCCTTTTTGTTCCCAATACTTTTCTGTGTAGGTAGGGATTTCTCCGCGTACATGGACATCACTGTAGAAGAAACGACGTTCATTTGCTTTGACTGAAGCAATCATATCTTCTGGCGCACAGGAGTAGGGATAGATTGGAACGTAAGCCATCATACAACCAATCTGAAAATTGGGATTGATCTTTTTCCCTTCATTGACAGCCCAAGCACTGGCAATCAGTTCGTTGACCCCTGCTTGAAATACTAAGGCCTCTTTATCTTGGTCATCTTCAATGATCATGGCTGAATTGGTCCAAACATGAACGGGCTCTTGTCCGTCCGCCTGATTATTGATTTCATTGAAGGTCATCCAGTAAGTTACTTTGTCTTTGTAACGGTCAAATACGCACTGAGCAAATTTAACAAATAAAGGAATGACCGCTTTATTGGCAAAGCCACCAAAATCTTCATAAATGGCATAAGGAATCTCAAAATGAGACAACGTAACTACCGGTTCGATCCCGTTTTTTAAGCATTCATCAAAAAGATCATCGTAAAATTTTAATCCTTGTTCATTCGGTGTTTCTTCTTGACCAGTAGGAAAGATCCGACTCCATGAAATGGAAGTGCGTAGACATTTTAAGCCTAGTTCTTTAAATAATTGGATGTCTTCTTTGTAACGATGGTAAAAATCAATGGCCTCGTGATTTGGGTAATATTCCCCTTCGATGATGCCTTTAGTGATCTTCCGCGGAATCCCATTTCCGCCAGCAGTCATAACATCAGCGATACTTGGACCTCGTCCATCAATATTCCAAGCACCTTCTGCTTGATGAGCAGCAATTGCGCCTCCCCATAAAAAATCTTTGGGTAACTCTCTATTCATACAAATTCCTCCTAAGTTTCAGTGATTCTCAAGTTATATCTCTGTGCGTTGTGCGCGGTTGGAAGCCATGACAAAAGGTAGGTAAATCAAAACGGAAATCGCTAAACAAAGTACGCCTATTACAATTCCCATGATATTCCCACCAGTTCCTAAAAACAAATTGATGATCCCTGGGGTGGTCCAAGGTAAACCAATCGCTGGTGATGGCATGATTGGCCAGACGACTGTGACGAAGTAACCGACCAGAATATTGACCATCGATGTTAAAACAAAAGGAATGATCATAATTGGATTTAAGACGATCGGTAGTCCAAAAATCATCGGTTCATTGATTTGAAAAATACCTGGTACAAAAGATAGTTTGGCGATTTCGCGATATTCAGGTCGTCGTGAAGCAATAAAAATCGCAATGATCAAGCCTAAGGTCATACCCGTTCCACCCATGTTTGCAAACATATCGTTCAAGATGCCCCAAGTTTCCTTGTAAGGGACATCCCACAGCGAACCACCATCATTGATGAATTGGAGATTGGCTAAGTCTTGCTCGGTAAAAATCGCTGAACGAACAGCATTCAATGTGTTTGGACCATGAATACCAATAGAAAATAGCAGTGTCTGAATAAAAGCTAAGAGTAGGACACCAAACACATTCCCACCTAAGTCACGTAAAGGTGCTTGGATACCGGCATAAATCAACTCGTTGATTCCTTCAGGCGCGATCATCAAGACGAAGAAGTTGATCAAAGCTGACATAGAAACAACGATAATGATTGGGATCATTCCAGAAAAAGAGCGAGAAACAGCTGGTGGAACGAGTTCAGGCATCTTGATTTGTAATTTCTTAACTTTGAATAATTTCGGTAAGAATTCGCCAACCAAGCAAGCGACAATCATCGCAACGAATAAACCTTGAGCACCCAAATATTGCGTCGAGATGACATTCATTTCATCGACTGCAAAAGAAGTAGGGTAAAAAATCATAAAGCAAGCGACACTAGTTAGCCCAACTAAGGTTGCATCAGCTTCGAAATGTTTTGCCAACAGCTGAGCGACTAAAAAAGCAATAAACAAACTCATGATATTGATTGTGCCATTTGCTACAGAAGCAAGGACTTGTTGTGCACTTTCTAAATTTGGAAAAATACGTGAAAGTTGAAATAATTGCACGATAAAACTGTCTTTTGAAAATAAAATATTATTGACTAGGATGACTAATGAAGAAGAAATCGTCAATGGAAAAATAAGCATGAATGCATCTCGAACGGCTGCAATATGTCGTTGGTTGTTTAACCGTGTTGCAATAGGAACAAGACTTCGATCTAATAAATCATTGAATTTTTGCATAAGAATAACACCTTTCGCTATATGATGGATTCATTATAGCGAAAGGTGTGAAAGAAAAGTAAGCGCATTCTTATTTAGGATAAAAATTTGGAACAATGAAAATTATTTCGTGGTAGGAACATAGTGTTCCAAATTGAGTGGTGAATCATTCATCCTCTAAATAACCGATCAGTGTTTCAAGGATCGCCATGGAAGGTAGCTGACTAGTCAAATCAAGAAAGATGTCTTTCCGTTCTTCTTTAATGGCATAGTCAATTGAGTAATCACACAATTGGGCCAATGAACTTTCTTTATGAGCGGTAATACAATACTTATGCACGCTATCCGCATGAGCTAAACCTGAAATTACTTCGATCAGTTCTTTTGTTTCACCTGAAACACTCAAAAAGACTAACGCATTTTTTTGATCTGGACGCAAAAAGCTACGAATCGGATAAGTCAGTTCATCTAAGCTAATACAAAAGTAACCGATATTCGCTAATTTTCGTGCCACATATTGCGCTAATGCTCCCGAAGCCCCCATGCCCATAAATAGGATAAAATCAGCTTGACGCAATGTTTTTGCCATTTTTTTGATTTGATATTCAATATCGGGATGAAAAATCGTCATGTTCAACTGATTGATTCGTTCTTCTAACATTAATTGCTTGTCATCTGTTTCATAATGGGCTTTTTCCAAATGATTTTTAATATAAAAACGAAATTCCGGAAATGAATCAAAGCCGACTTTTTGGATAAAACGAAAGACAGAGGTTGACGAAACATGCGCATCCGTCGCAATATCTCGTACCCGCATATAAGGTATTTTCTCAAGGTTATTAACGATAAAGCGGTAAATCTCTTGTTCAACGGCAGACAATTTATTTAAGTTAAGACTTTCAAAGATAGCCATGTGTTTACCTCAAGATTCTTTTTCTTTAGAGTATAGCACGATGGAAAGGGTTTTTCTAAAAAAATTGGAAATGGCATCGTGAGAAGACTACATATTGAACCGCTTCTCTAGTTTTTGTTTGTGGTGATGAATGATTTCTTCGAAGGATAGGTCATATTTATCAGCAAGAATCAGAACATTATCTAAGACATCACCCAATTCCTCCATCAGATTTTCCTTGTAAAAATCAATTGTTTGTATAGATTCATCCGGACGATCACGACCGATTTCGAGACTTCGAACCGCTCTTGAAACTTCGCCAACTTCTTCAGTTAAAAAGCCGATACGGATAAATGGATCGTAGTCGTACCACTTTCTTTTTTTATAAAAATCAACCACCCAGTCGTTGTATTCTTTTATGTTCATGTTGAGGTTAACCACCTTTCAATTATATAATAGCATAAGCTGAAAAAAATTTGGAAGGGGTTTCGGAAATAAAGATTGCAGTCTATTGCGGAGCAAGTAAAGGGAATTCTCCAGAATTTGAACGAGTAACGAGAAGCTTAGGTGAGTGGATCGGGAAGAATGAGTATCAGTTGGTTTATGGTGGTGGAAACGCTGGTTTGAAGGGGATTATTGCTGATTCAGTACTAGGATCTGGAGGGAAAGTGACAGGTATCATGCCTGACTTTTTGGCAAAACGAGAACTAGCAAAAAAGATGGCACCTCTTTGATGATCGTGTCGTAGATGCACGAACGGAAACAAAAAATGATTGAATTATCAGATGTCTATATTGCGTTACCAGGTGGCCCAGGAACCATCGAAGAAATTACTGAAGTAATCTCTTGGGGGAGGATCGGGCAACATGTCAATCCGTGTGTGTTAATGAATTACAAAGAATTTTTCGATCCTTTTAAGCAGCAGTATCAAGCCATGGTCAATCAAGGCTTTTTAACAAGAGAAGAGTTCGATAAAATTTTGTTTGCGGATGCGTTGACAGAAATTCAACCTTTTGTAGATCAGTATATCCCGCCTAAAATCAGGGAGTATAAATAAAATCAATTACATGAATGCTCCTCTTTCACAACGACTAAAATAGTTGGCTGCGCCATCCAGGAATATTTCTCCCGTTTAGAAAAAATTACTTTGATGTCCCATTATTTTATAGGTATGCTTCTTTTACGATCGTTTTATATTTACCAGAGAAAAATTGACAATTACTGGTATGTCCTATAGAATGAAACTACAAATTTAACAGAAAAAGGTGATGAATCCGGCATATCAGATGTTATATAATCAGTAACATGGGTATGACTGGAAGCGAGTAAATAAAATCAATTCAATAGGTAAAAAATTTAGCTGAGACACAGCTTTATTTAGCGTACCTATGTATTTGATTTTATTTTACTCGCATCTTCGCCTTATGCAGGGAAGCCGTAGAGTAAAATCTACGGCTTTTTTCTTTTGTTCAAATTTATAAAAAAATGAGGAGATGGAAAACAATGATTGAAACACTTTTAAACAAACCAACACTTTATCAACAAACGAAAGGCGCATTTTGGGATGATCGTCACATCTCAAAACAAATGTTACAAGCACATCTTGACCCTGAATTTGAAGGCGCAAGTCGAAAAGCTGGGTTTATTGATGAATCTGTTCGTTGGATCAATACAGTAATCCCGCCGAAAGCCTATCCAACGTTATTAGATATTGGCTGTGGTCCGGGAATCTATGCAGAAAAATTTAGTCGATTAGGGTATGAAGTAACGGGGCTTGATTTTTCTAAGCGTTCGATAGCATATGCCAAAAAAT
This sequence comes from Enterococcus mundtii, assembly GCF_013394305.1. Classification (NCBI taxonomy): domain Bacteria; kingdom Bacillati; phylum Bacillota; class Bacilli; order Lactobacillales; family Enterococcaceae; genus Enterococcus; species Enterococcus mundtii. The sequence goes on from NZ_AP019810.1 coordinate 1,613,435, forward strand.
CTGCGGAAGACCAACAGTTACCGATTACGTACCATTACGCAGATTATCTGACAATGGATTTAGATAAACAATACGATAGCATCACAATGATCTATTGTGACTTTGGAGCGTTATCAGCGAGTGATAGAAAAAGATTATTAGAAAATATTTATCAGCATCTAAAACCGACGGGGAAAGTTTTATTGGATGTTTTTTCGATGGCAAGTTATCAATCATTTGAAGAAAAGCGAGTTTGGGATACTTGTCCAGACGGAAGATTCTGGACAGATGAACCTCATGTAGCATTACAATATAATACAAAATACAACGAACATGTAACTTTAGAACAAACGACGATCCTTACCGATTATGAAAACAAAAATTATTATCTATGGATGACGTATTTTACAAAAGAAACTCTGCAAAAAGAAATGGAAGCTGCTGGTTTTGTTGTTAGTGGGTTTTACGGGGATGTAAAAGGAAGTCCTTATGATGAGAACTCGCCGACACTAGCAGTAGTGTTAGAAAAGAAAGAATAACAATTTTACTATTAGTCCAAAAGGAAAATATCTAGCGTAGATAAAAGCAGGAATCCACAAAAGTCGTTCATCGGATTTTTGTGGATTCTTACTTGTTTTTTGAAGAGGACGGAGGATAGATCTATACAATCGTTTCTACACGAGAAGAGATTTGAATGAACTTATTGGCAAAATTTTTATTTTCCTTGTCATGAGAGGTGAATAAAATGATTTTATTTTGTCTTACGTTCATGAGTGTGTCAAAGATGGCATCCGCAGAGTCTTTGTCGATACTACTCGTACTTTCATCTAGAATCCATATCCTACTGTCTTGGAGTATCATACGGGCAATGAACACGCGTTGTTTTTCGCCCCCCGACAGGTTTGCGCCATTATCAATGATTAAAGAATCCCAGTCTTTGTTTTTAAAAATCGGAGCAAGAAGTGTTGAATTTCTCAGCGCTTCTTTTTTTTCTTCTGAAATCGGTTGACCAAGAGTGATATTGTATTCAAGTGTATTTGAAAAGAGCAAAGTTGTTTGAGAAAGATAAGTGATTTGTTCTCTGACTTGCTTCCCATTCAACTGATCAAGAGGGAAGTCGTTGATATAGATACCATTACTTGCATAAAAGCTCAAGATGGCTTTTATCAGCGTCGATTTTCCAGAACCTGAAGGGCCTTCGATATAACAAATATCTCCTAAATTCAGTGTTTCAGTCAATGACAAATGGATTCTTTTCGCATTTAATGCCATCGTGATTTGCGGATCGGTAAATTTGATGCTAGTGATTGGATCAATTGGTGTGCCGGATAAATCTTCTTGATGTAGTTCTAAGTTTTCTTGAACAAATTGTTGGTTTGCCACGACTGTTCGATAATCGACATTGATTTTGGATAAGTCAGAAAGGGAAGTGAAGAAAACGGGCATTAATATACTAACTACCATCATATTATTCAACTGGAGCTGTTGGTTATACACCAAGTAGCTGATCGTTATAAAAATAATATTTTGAGAAAGTTGGTTGATGAATGAGACAGTATAACTAGTGATTTGAGCAAATTTATTTGTTGCTGCCAAACTTGTGTACATTTTTTTGAGGGTTTTTGAAGTTAGTTGTTTGACAGTATCAAAGCTAGGTAACATTTTAAATTGTTCTGGATTACCCAAGAGCAAAATCAAATCTTTTTGAGCATTGGCATTTTCGTCTTGCATCGTTTTGATTCTTTGATTGAGTGTTTTATTGATAAAAAGATAAGAGAAGATGTTAATAGGGATCAAAAGAAGCGTAATCAGGAAAATAGTTGCATCGAGAGTTAAAAATATACCTAACACGATAAGAATAGAGATGGCTGATTTCAGTACTAAAAAGAAGCTGGTCGTCATAAACATATAGGAGGTATCTACAATTCTGAAAATTCGAGTGACTAGATTACCAGATTCTAAATTGATATATTTCTCAAATTTCAAAGTATATATTTTGGCTAACAAATCGGAAATTGAGTTCAAATTGAATTTTTTTGCAAAATTTTCTCGGTAAATGATCAAACAAACCTGAAAAAGATAAGAGAGTGTCATGGCACCAATTATTAGGAAGATAATAGGAAAAATAGTGGTTGACTGATAACTATTGATACTATTAAGGATGAAGGGAGCAATCAAGGTGGTTAGTACGGTTACTAAAACTAATAACATAGATATAAATAGATATATGTAGCCTTTCTTTGAAAAAAAATTCATTTTCCATTACACTCCTTAAGTACGTGGTTGACAAATCATTATAAAGAATATTATACTTTTATTAGGAAAAAAATGGAAAGGTTATTTTTCTCTTTTTTTCATAAATTTGTGAGTGTGTAAAGACAGAAAAATTAGGTAGTTACTTAACAGAATTTATGTTGTTTCGTATGCTCATGCTGATTTTTTGATATGGTTTGAAAACGTAAAGGAGGAATAGTAATGTTCAAAAAACCTGACTTGAAAAGAATTACAGGTACATACGCAGTTCCATGCAACTGTGGGATTATTGCTGGTCAAGGATCGTAAATAGAGATGAGACGATGACAACATGTCTTACCTCAAGAAATAAGCTGAAGATTACGGAAATTGTTCATGCGATTTTTGTGACTTTCAGCTTGTTTTTTTGAAAGGGGTTTCAAATGTTTGCTACTTATTTTTGGTGCAGAAAGTGGGCGCTCCCTTCGGTTTACCCTGCGAAAATGAATTTGTGGTTTAAAAAATGAGGTGATTTTATCCGAATCAAAGAGAATCTTCATGCCTATCGATTCAATGAACAATTTATTGTACATAATGTCCTACGTAGTACATGGATATTAGTTGATCAAGAAGAATTAAACAAAATAAAAAAGCAAGATTACAAACATCTACCAATGGCAACCCAGAAAAAGATGGATCTGTTTCAAATCCTTTTAGAAGACCCGATTGAAGTAGAAAAAACGGAGCATGGAATACCAGAGACAGCTTATTTGGTTATGACCCATCAATGTAATTTGAAGTGTGTTTACTGCTATGCAGAAGCCAGTCCTGAAAAGGAATATGAGGATAGTTTAAATTTTGTCGAATGGATCGACGTTCTCAATCAATTGAAGGATTGCGGTGTAAAGAAAATTATCTTTACTGGCGGTGAGGTTGGGTTAAGTAAGGATGCGCTAAAATATATCGATTATGCCAAAAAAATTGGTCTAACTATTGGTTTGATCACGAATGGGACTTTAGTGCGGAATGCAAAAGATGCAGCGTTTCTAGCTGAAAGATGTGCTTCGATCACCATCAGCTTAGATTCGATCGATCAAGTTGCAAATGATAAAAATAGAGGGAAAGGCTGCTATCGCATAGCAATGAGAGGGATTCAAAATCTATTAGACTTGAATTATCCAAATATTGCAGTCAATACGATCATTACCAATAATAATTTCAATAATATTGACGAAACGGTGGAATTTTTAAAGAAGAATAACATCAATTATAAATTAGGCGGATTCAGTGAACTAGGACGTGCAAAAATGGCAGAGATTTCTTTAACTGATAGTGAGAGAACAGAAATCGAGTTAAAACAAAAGAACAAAAATCGTTCACCATTTTTAAAACCTTTCACCATCAAAGAATCCTGTGGACTTGGCGTTGGAGAATTTGCAATCAATCCTGTTGGTGATATATTTGCCTGTAAACTGTTAGAAACTGCTGACTACAAACTGGGAAATATTAGAGAAAAGCAACTTAGCGAGGTTTTTGGCGAAGAGAATATTGCTTTTATTCGCTCTCAAAGCATCAATCATTTAACAAAATGTAATGATTGTTCATTCCGTTACTTATGCGGTGGAGGATGTCGTGCACATCATTATTATGCAACCAATGATACCCAAGGTGTAGACGAAGTAGAGTGTAATTTGATCAAGGAAATCCTAAAGCATCAAATGGTTCGTAGCTGTACAAATGAATAACGAAAAGAGTGGAAGACATGAAACTCAATGAGCACATCACTTATGAAAAAATGGGTAATGACTTATACATCATGGTCGAGGATGAACGTTATGTTTTAGACAATGACGTAGCAATTGATATATTTAATTTGTTAAAGGCTGAATCGACGAAAGAAAACATAAAAGCCTTTGTGCGAGACAAGTATCGTTTAGATCAAGAATTTACAGATGATGAAAAAGATAGTTATGTAGAGGAATTTTTGACCGTACTTAAAATTAATGGAATTATGATTGGATCTTGAAGATCGTTGAATCTAGCAAAATAAGCAGCAACCGATCAAATTTGATGGGTTGCTGCTTATTTTTTCGAGAGGAGACCGATTTGTTCTACTCTCGTTTTTAGTGATGCTGAAAGTAGCACGCCATTGACACGTATGGACGAAAAGTACTAAAAACTACTTCCCCAAACAATTTTTAGTCCCGATTGTTTCATCCACAATAATTGTATTCAGGATAGCAGTCCTTCGTTCGTTTATCAATAATCTAATTTTTGATACAATATAAGATAACGAACCAATCTATATTGTATTACTGAGCTATCCATTATCCAAAGTATAACATCTTTTTCCTTCCGCTCTATTTATTATTTTTTCTCATATTAAAAAAATAGTATACTAAATCAATTTGTTTTTAGATTTGATAAATTATTGAGTTCACTCATAAAAAAATATATTTCAATCTCAAGATAGACTGGTCGAAAATGAATAACCAAGCTATCTTTTCTAAAACTACTAGTACAGAAATCAAAACAGTGTATATTTATCTGTGAGTAAAAAAGTTGCTTTTTCCTTTCTTTTAATGGATTATAAAAATAGATGTTTTTGTACTTTATTTACTCTTTTAAAAATTCAGATAAATCTTTTATTAGCAATAAAATTAATACAGTTTTTTTTCTTTGTGTTATTCTTTTAATTGCATGTATAGACTGGAGGAAAAATGTGATCGAGCTAGTAAATGTGTCGAAGCAGTATGAAAAGACCAAGTCGTTGCATAAGATTAGTTTTACTGTAAAACAAGGGGAAGTGATCGGGATCGTTGGGAAAAGTGGTTCTGGGAAATCGACCTTGTTACGTTTATTGAATTTGATGGAAACGCCTACTGAAGGCACAATCAAACTAAATGGTGTAGATGTTCAGTCATTATCAAAAAAAGAGCGCCGGCAGCAACAACAAAAAATAGGCATGATTTTTCAACATCATAACCTACTTGAAAATTTACGTGTTTATGAAAATGTTGCATTACCATTGAAGTTACAAAGGAAAAAAGAGCCTAAAAAAATCAATGATCTACTCGATTTTGTTGGCATGAGTCATAAAGCAGAAAGCTATCCAGTCAAACTTTCTGGCGGAGAAAGACAACGGGTTTCTATTGCAAGAGCGTTAAGTAGAGATCCGCATTTGTTACTTTGTGATGAAGCAACGAGTTCTTTAGATGAAGAAAATACAGAAAGTGTGGTTCGCTTATTACATAAAACACATGCCGAGTTTCAACCGACTATTTTTTTTGTTAGTCATGAACTGGAAACGGTCAAACGCTTATGTAAACGGATCTTAGTCATGGAAAATGGGCATCTGATCGGTGAATTGATGAATGACCCAAAACAGTACGAGGAAGAGGAACTAACTTATTTTGAAAAAATAAAAAGGAGTTTGACTGATGAACTTGCCCACAGCATTGATTGAATATTGGCCGTCTCTAATCAATAGTTTGAAAGAAACGGGCATCATGATGGCGATTTCCATGTTCGTTTGTGTGTTGGGAGGTTTGCCAGTAGGATTAGGTCTATATTTGACAAATCCCAAGGTCAGAGGGACACACCCTTGGTTATACTGGTTACTCAACTTCATTGTGACAGTCGTTCGCTCGTTTCCTTATCTTTTATTAGTGATTGCGTTGATCCCAGTGACGCGATCAATTTTAGGAAAGGCCTTTGGACCTGTTCCTTCATCTATACCACTTAGTATTGTAGCAGTCGCGATTTTTGCTCGTTTAGTGGAGCAAGTGTTGTTAGATGTCCCTGAAGAGATCTATGCCTTATCGAATTCTTTAGGCGCTTCCAGATTTCAATACATCTGGCACTTCTTATTTGTTGAAGCGCGAAGCGGCTTAGTGTTGGCTTATACTACGACAACAGTTAGTATGATCTCTTATTCCACCGTCATGGGTGTCGTAGGTGGTGGCGGAATCGGTGATTTTGCTGTCCGTGTCGGCTATCAACGGTATGAGTATGGTGTCATGTATGTTGCTATTGTGATCATGATCGCTTTGGTCTTCTTTTTACAAATGTTTGGAAATTTTGTTGCACAATCATTAGATAAACGAAAGTAGGAAAAAAGTTATGAAAAAGTTTTATTTATTTGCGTTTGCTTTAGTTGGAGTTCTAGTTTTAGCGGCTTGTGGTGGAAGCAATGAAACCGCAGAAAGTAAAAAAGAAATCACTGTAGCGGTTCAATTGGAATCCTCAAAAGATATTCTAGAAATTGCCAAAAAAGAAGTAGAAAAATCAGGCTACACGATCAATATCATGGAAGTCAGTGATAATGTTGCTTATAATGATGCCGTCCAACATAAGGAAGCAGATGCAAACTTTGCGCAACACGAACCCTTTATGGAACGATTCAATCAAGAAAAAGACGCTGATTTAGTAGCTGTCCAACCAATCTATTTTTTTGCCGGCGGATTTTATTCAAAAGAATATGATGATGTTAATGATTTGCCAGAAAATGCAAAAGTCGGTATTCCGAGTGATCCAACAAATGAAGGTCGTGCGCTAGCGATTTTGAATGAGAATGAGATCATTCAATTGAAAGATGGAGTTGGTTTTGATGGTACAGTCGCAGATATTATAGAGAATCCTAAAAATCTTACCTTTGAAAGTATTGATCTTTTGAATCTAGTAAAAGCTTATGATGAAAGTGATATTGCGATGGTCTTTTGTTATCCAGCATATTTGGAACCAGCAAACTTGACGACAGAAGATGCCTTGTTACTTGAAGACGAAGCAGCAAGTAAACATTATGCGTTGCAATTAGTTACTCGAGAGGAAGAAAAAGATAGCGAGAAAATCAAGGTGTTGAAAGAAGCGATGACTACACCAGAAGTCGCTGACTACATCAAAAATAATTCAAAAGGCTCAAATATCCCAGCTTTTTAAACAACGTGCTCACCATAACGAAAAATGTTGTGAGTGATATCTTTAGGTGTTATGTTTTGATAGATTGATTTTCTTGGATAAAATAAAAAAATACAGCCATGTGCTGTATTTTTTTATTTTATCCAAGAAAAGGAATAATTGAAATCATTCGATAAACTTAGTGGACTGTTGATTTTTTGCGGTTATTATACATTACTTTTTTTTTGTTCATCGTTATGTTTCCATAAAAATATTTTTCCAGAAAAAAGTGTTTTCTTATTGAGATATTTATCAGTTATTCTTTTTAAAGAGCGAGATAGATTATGTTTTATGGTTTACTGTATAACGAACTATCCGCTATCAATAAGGAGCTTGAGATGAAAAAAAACAACTTGAAAAAAATTGCAGCAACAAGCATGTTACTTCTTTCGTTAGGAGGACCAGTCGTGACATCTGCGGCAAGTCAATCAACAGGTGATTCGGCGAATATCAGTAATCAGGTAGAAGAACAGTTGACGATCAAAAACGGTGATTTCAATGAGGGTTTGAACCATTGGATCGTTTCTAGTCCAGGTACACAGAATCCAACAATCGAAGAGTTAAGCGGGAATAAATATGCAGTTGCTACTTATGGAGAAAACATTCATCAATATTTGGCACTGAAACCAAACACGACCTATACATTTGGCTATGATGTAGCAGGTAGTGCTGATTTTTCAGCAAAAGTTGAATTTGGTACGATGAATCATGATGAAGGTTTTATTTCGTTAGAAGAAACATCACACAACAATGAAAACTGGACACGTAGAGAATTTACATTTACTACACCTGAAACAGACAATACATACATTATTCGTTTCTCTTCAACAGGAAATGGCTGGGCGAAATTTGACAATATTCAAGTAGAACCAGAAAAAACAGAAACGAGTTTATTGACTGTAGGAACACAAGATCGTGAAGCTTATGCGTATTTAAATCTAGATGCAGAACGTTTCAACAGTTCAGAACGATTGATGGTCTATATTGATGGTCGTTATCATTTTGAAACCTATAAAGGTAAAGCTTACTATTCATTTACAAGCAAAACCGATGAAGGTACTCAAGTACGTCGTAGCATTTCCGGTGTCAAAGGACAAGTAATCGAAGTCTATACCGCACCAAATTCACCTGGTCACAGCTCAACAGGCAAGCGCTTGTTAGAATCGATCACATTAGAAGAAGATTTAGCAGTGGACACTTCTTTATTAGAACATGCGGTGAAGAATATTCAATTATCAGGAAACAGATTAGACGTTGATTTTGATCGTGCAAGTTTCGAAGGGAACAACCGAATGATCATTCGTAAAAATGGTGCCTATGTCGCAGAAATCCATAAAGGCAAAGTTTATTATGCATCGGTACGTGAAAGAGCAGAGGACAGCGTAAAAGTTAGTAAAACAATTGATTATAAAGCTGGCGATGTAATCTCAGTTGAATTAAGCAGTGGAACACCTGGTGGTTCATCGAATTCGTTGCAAGTATTAGCAACGTATGAAGTAGAATAAATCGATCATAAGAAAAAAGATCAAAAACTTAAAAAGTTTTTGATCTTTTTTTTTGATACGATAAACGGTATTATGTCTCAAGGAGCTAATCCATTGCCTGATAAATCCCCTAGAATATCTTGGTTTTGATGTTTTTTCTTTTAAGAAAAAACATGTTGCAATAGTATACAAATAGTATTTATCAATACAAACGAGATGGGAAAGAAAAAATGAAATTAGTGTAAAATTTTTATTAGGTGCAGCGGCATGTGCAAGTTTCGGCTTATTCTCCGGAGGTAATGATGTAGATGCAGGTACTGTATCAGCTAATGGTGGAATTGACTATAGAGAACTATTTGATAACAGAGAAATAAAAATTAAAAGTGTAGATGATCCTTCTTATGCTCTCACGTGGATATGGGAGACAAATTGGGATGAAGTTAAAATGACTAAGGATACTGAACATGATAGACGAAAATGAATCTTGAAGTATGATGATGCGTCAGGTACCCACATAGTTCAAAGTAAACTACCTTATGTAAATGTTAATGGGATTCAATATGGAAATTTATATTCTTTGTCCGGTTGTGATCAAAATAGTGATAGACTGGTAGGAGCGAGACCATTAGCTAATCCAATTGAAGGACGACAATGGAAAATTCGTCATATGATGACAGATCCACAAAAAGGGGATGCCTATCGATTGATCAATAATCATGAACAGCGAGTATTAAGCCACAGAGGACTTTAATTTGGAGGTAGAAATATTGAGTTACTCAAGAATTTACTAATGCTTCATACCAATACTTTATTATTGAATAAACTAAATCCTTTGGGCCTTTGTATCTTTTCTGATTATGACGATTGTACAAAATGAGGTCTTTTTTCAACTATACGACTTATCAAATGATATTCCAGTGTCCTCAGGAGCTAGAGATGCTTGGAAGCTTTAACAGGTAGAAAAAAACGATTACGAAGATTTGATATCTGAAAAGTACTTTGATTTCAAAAAAGCTAAAGTCGAATTCGAGGAATCGATGCTAATTTTAAAGTTAATCAATCGAAGTAGAAGTAAACTTCGATTGATTATTTTTTGTTCTGAATTGATTTTGGCAAACTAAGCCCTAGATCAAGGAAAATATTCATGGTAATTTAGAAAGTTATGATAACCATAAGCGACTCGTTGCATGCTTTTTTTATTACAGTAGTCATTTTTACAGTTAAGTCATTGTATAATTGGCTCTACTCATATCTATTCTATAAATATATTATTGATAATTATGAGTTTTTTATTAGATAACTTATTGGAGGAATTATATGACTAGAAAAATTTACGGCTATGCTCGAGTTTCAACTAAACAACAAGATCTTTCGCGACAGTTAGATTTATTAGAAACTTATCATTGCGAAAAAATATATACTGAAAAAATCAGTGGTGTCCGTGCAAGTCGTCCAGAACTAAATAAACTAAAAAAACGTGTAAAGACCGGTGATCAAATAGTCATTGAAAGCTTCTCACGATTTGGACGTAGCACAAAAGATTTAATTAACCTTGTTTATTTTTTTGAAAAAAAAGGAGTTAAAATAATCAGTATAAAAGAAAATTTTGATACTCAAACTCCTCAGGGAAAATTAATGATCACTGTTTTCCAAGCTTTTAGTCAATTTGAACGAGATATTATTGTTGAAAGGACCCTTGAAGGATTAAACTCTGCACGTGCAAGAGGTAAGGTTGGTGGCCGGCCAAAGGTAGATCAAGACGTTCTTCAAGAATCACTCTCATTACACCTTACAAAAGGATTATCTGTCTCAGAAGTTTGTAAAAAAACTGGGATTAAACAATCAACTTTTTATCGCTATTTAAAACTAGAGAGGAATCTTTCTGAATTGAGTTAGTTCTTATGGCCCAGTATTTTTTAAGTGACCAAAGAAATATATCACTTTATTTGGAAAAATATTTCTGGTATAGTATGATGTAAGTATAAGTCATGTATAATAGTTATTGGCTTAACTTTTAATTCTCAAAAACCTTCGTTTTTAGTAATTTAAATTCGTTATTTATCATTATAAATAGGGAACCTAATCTAATCACTTTTTCAAGACATCTGATGGTATCAGATGTCTTTTTTTTGTGCTGTCCTTAAAACGAAGATTTTTGAGACATCTAAGAATATAGGAGGAGGGGTATGAAACACTTAAAAAGATGCATATTAAGTATAGGTGTAGTATTGATTCAAGTTTATGCACCACTAGTTGTTCATGGGACAGAAGTACACTCGGTGGAAACTGAAGGAACAATTGGTTTTACTGGGGTATATGAAACACCAGGAATACCAGAGCCAGCACCAGAAGTTGAGGTAAAACCAAGCTTTCCCAAAGAAATTGTTCAATCACCATCAGAAGTGCGAAAGAGTGAACATAAAAAATTACCTCAAACGAACGAGAGTCAGATGAGTGCTTGGAAAATATTGGGCATTCTGATCATCGTAGTCATACTTGGCTTTTGGTTTTGGAAAAAACAAAAAGAAAAAAACAATCAAAGAAAGTAGGATTTAAATATATGAAATTCGTTAGATTAGCAACCATTGCAACATTATCAACTACTATTTTCGCCGGAGGAGCGATTTCTGCGTTTGCCGACGAGACTCGTCAAGTGACGACCAACGGAAATATCGAATTTACACCTAGTACAGACGAACCAGAAATCGTTGTTCCACCAGTAGAAGAACCAGATGTAGAGATTGAACCAGAAGTACCCGGAACCACGGGTCCTTTGTCAATTGTAAAGGCTGCGACAATGAATTTTGGTTCACAAGTGATTTCAAATCAAGATCAAACGTACAATATGATTGCAGAAAGACAACAGAAGACCGGGACGACTGGTGAGGAAAATAAAGTTCCTTTTGCCAGTTTTGCACAAGTTTCTGATACTAGAGGAAGCAATGCAGGCTGGAATTTGAAAGTCAGTCTAAGTGACTTTCAAGCGGGAAATACGCAAAACGCTATCTTGAGAGGAGCCAAAGTCACTTTAAAGGATCCACAAATTCGATACATGGGGAACAATCAAGAGTTAGCTCCAGCTGCACATGCAAATACTTTGGAATTGGAGCCTAATAGTGGCGCAGTTTCAGTTATGACCGCTGAGTCAAGTAAAGGAGCAGGGCGTTCATCTGTTGTTTGGGGAAATCAACCAGACTTAGATGCCCAATTTGAGGCAGATCCAAGTGCAACTGTGACAAACAATGCCATTCAATTATTTGTACCTGGCGCGTCAGCCAAAGACGCGACCACTTATACCTCAACATTGACATGGGAATTAACGACTACACCAGGTAGCGATGTAGGAGCCTAATAGATTGGTGTATCTAATGATGGATTAGGGTCATGACTAAAGTAGCGTTACATAATATGTAGCGCTGCTTTTTTGAATGAAACATCGAAGGAGTGTGTTTGATGATAAAAAGTACGATATATCAAATAAAGAGGAGGATTCAATGGAGTGGACGATTACTTATTATGTTAGCGTTTTTGTTCTCTCCAATTCTTGTTTCTGCAGAAGAAAATTTAAGTTTTTATGTCACACCAGAGTTTCCAGAGAGTCAAGTAGAAGGAAGTGGCCGTTACTTCGACCTTAACAGTGAACCTGGAAGTACAGAGGAATTGACACTGAAAATTCAAAATGCTAATGATCAAGCAAAGACGATTGAAATCACGGCTCATACGGCATTTACTAATGTCCAAGGAGTGGTGGAATATGGTAAAGATGCCGAAAAAGCAGACCCAACCTTACCCTATTCTTTGGCAGACTTAATTGAACCCCCAGTCCCTATTGAGCTTGCAGGAAACGAAACAAAGACTGTCAAAGTAATGCTAAACATGCCTAAAGAAGCTTTTTCAGGGTTTTTAGCGGGAGGCTTAAGAATTGCAGAGGTGAAAGAAAAGCCACAGGAAACAGAAACAAGTGGAGAAGGAGTGGCGATCAAAAATGAATTTGCCTATGTCATAGGTGTAGTGGTGAGTAATGATCGCTCTGCCGTAAAACCTGATTTAGATTTATTGGATGTCTTTGCCGATCAACTCAACTATCGCAATGTTATCAGTGCGAACTTACAGAACTTTACACCTACCTTTGTCAATCATTTAGAAGTAAAAGCAACGGTACAAAAAGAAGGGGAGAACGATATTCTCTATCGAGCTAAGCAAGAACAGATGCAAATGGCACCTAATTCTAATTTCAACTTCCCCATCTCTTTAGAAGGGGATCGCTTTCGAAGTGGCGACTACGTGTTGAAAATGACGGCACGTTCAGGAGAAGAGGAATGGCAATGGGAACGGAAATTTACCATTGAAGCAGATACAGCCCGAGCATTGAATCAGCAAGATGTCACAATTGATACGAGTATTAATTGGTGGCTCGTTGCCGCGGTCATCCTGATTCTTTTCTTATTGTTGATTATTGTTTGGTTACTTATTAAGAAGCAAAGAGCTAAAAATAAGGAGGACCAGTGAGATGAAAATTAAAAAAGTCTTGGTCGTGGCAAGTGTTAGTCTTCTTTGTTTTCCTTCGCTCTTTTTCTCAGTGATTTCAACGAGTATGCCTGTGTTTGCCATTGAGAATTCTGTGGAACTATCGAGAGAATCAGAATTGATGGATCCACTGACCAATACAACAGAAACAAAAGCGCCCATTTTTTCATTCGAAGAAAATCAAGAGCCATCTATAGCAAATAAACAGTTTCAATTAGTCGTACGTTCCAGTCAAGATGTTTCCGAGTTTGTGTTGAATCTCCCAGAGGGAGTCAGTATCGTAGAAGACAAATCTGCTGATAGTAAGTTCACTAATATAGAAGGAGGCCAGTGGCAAGTACGGACGAATTCTCCACAAATGATCTTTTCCATTCCACTAGTTGTAGAAAAAGCAGGAGCCTATGAGATAGCTGTCGGAGAATCAAAAATGACGCTTAACATTCAATCAGAGGAGAGTCAACAACCCAGTGAACAAGAAGTCACTTCCTCGGAAGAAAAAGAAACAGCGAAGACCGAAGAATCAACAGTCGAAGAAGAAGCGAGTGTATCAAGTGATGAAAAATCATCAACCACAGATACTTCGCAAAATGATCCAGAACAAGTAACAGAAAGCGCTCGGTCAACAAAAGAAGCGAGTGTCCAAGATGTGGCGAATTGGGAAGAGTTTATCCGTGCATTTGTAGATCCGTCAATAACAACGATTAATGTTGTTTCTGATTTTCAAACACCAGATAATCCTCGACTCAATCTAACGGATATTACAACAGGTGGAACGAATAATCCTAATGGTGGGACAGCATTTGTTTATCTTAATGTAGCTAATATCTCTAGAAATCTAACGGTCGAAGGAAATGGCCATCAAATTGATTTTCGCGCAATCACTTTATGTTTTAACAATATTACGGCTAATTCTTCAACTCCTTGGAATATCGCGTTAAAAGATTTAGAGATATACCACGGAAACTATTATGGACCGTTGACTTTCAATGATTTGAACGTGACGAATCAAACTGCTAGTCAGATCACTTACCATAATATTACGAACTACGGAAATCAACTGATTCATTCACCTTACAGTAGTATTAAAATCTCAGGTAAATCAAGTAGTAAACAAGTATCAGAGTATACTTCCTCTTTTGGTACGTGGCGCATCAATGCACTAGATCAAACGAATATCTATGCTTCAAATTTAACGATAGTTGAAGATGCTGAGGTTGAATTAGAAACAATTAGCGCAGGTAATTTAGATTTAGGAGGAGTAGTACACCCCAATAACAACTTTAGAATGGAAAAAAATTCATCTTTAAATGCTGTATCAAAAGGAAATGCTGGCGAAGCTGATGGAACAAGTTTACTCGTTCGAAGAGGCAGTGTTGAAATAGATGAGGGTGCAAAGCTGAACTTAGTACCACAAAATCTAAGATCAGCAATTTCTTTACGTACTGCGAACTCATCGCTCAGAATAAAAGAAAAAGGCGTCCTTACCATCGATTCTCAAGGAACAAAGGCGAATGCTAATGGTGCCCTATATAATATTATTTGGATGGCGGCAGGAAGTAATCTACTAGTAGAAAGCGGGAGTACACTGAATATTGTTGCTACTGAAATGGCTGCCTCACCATCGAATCTTTTACATGTTAATGGAGATGCAACGGTATCCATCGGCAAAGATGCCACCTTGAATATAAAAAGTGACAGCACCTCAAATGATCAAAATTTGATGTACTTCGCTTCTGCTGGGTCAACTTTTGAATTTTCTGATGCTCAAGAAGTCAATTTGGAACGAACTGGAACGATTGCCGGAACGTCGACCGCCAACGGATTGATTAATATCGCAGGAAGTACCGGTCTATTAGATATCGATGTCCAATCAGTGAAACAATGGGCAAGAGGAAATTTTGAAGAGATACCTGATCATTCATGGACACCTATCTTCAATTTGAATCTACGCTATACAGGAATTGTACCTAGGATTAACGATGATGTTTCTTCTATTCCACAAGAAACAGCGGATAGTTTTAAACAATATTTCACTACGCAAAATGTCCAACGGGTTTTATTTGAAAAAATTCCAGATGTCGAAGTCACGATTGATCCGTTAACAGAAGATCCGAATGAAGTGAATTCTCATACGATTACTGGAAAGGCGAATCCTAATAGTATGATCCGCTTCTCAGGCGATCCGGCGATTCCTGCAGGCTCTATTACTTCACCTGATATTTCTGAAAGTGAAAAGTATCATACAACGGCAGATGAGAATGGGGATTATCGTTATGAATTACCGGAAGATCGACGATTCACTGCTGGAAATACCGTGACAGCCTATGCTTTTTTGAATGGGAAAAATGATACCGCTAGTACAATGGTAGAGGAAAAAATTGTGGTGGCACCTGTGGATCCATTAGATCCTGAAACGGAAGTTGAACCGGAGAATAAACCAGAAATCCCAGAAGATCAAGGACGTTTGAGTCTAGATTTTGTGTCCCAATTTAACTTTGAGACACAAAAAATATCTGTTAGTGATCAAACGTATTACGCCCAACCACAACGGTTATTAAATGAAGATGGAACGGTTAACGAGACGAAAGAGCGTCCAAACTATGTGCAGATCAGTGACCGTCGTGCCGCCAATGAGCGCAATGGATGGCAATTATCAGTTACTCAGAACGGACAATTCCGTAATGAAAGCGGACATGAATTGATTGGGTCTGAAATCCAGTTATTCAATCAAGAACTAGTGACTGCACAAGGCGGGACTAAACCTGAACTACAGGAAGAACCTGTACAAAGAATCGTACCAAATACAAGGAAAGTACTCATACAAGCAAACGGAGAATCTGGTACAGGAACGTGGATCTATCGTTTTGGGGATCAACAAACGGCAGATAAAAGTGTCAGTCTCTATGTCCCTGGAGGGACAAATCCAGAAGCAACTAGTTATTCGACCAAGCTGACATGGGAATTAAGTGCAGTTCCTGGTAATTAAAGGAAAGAGAATCGTTCTCTTTCCTTTCTTTGTATAGGAGTAAATTCAGGGAAACTCGTTTTAGTTTGTTTAGAAGGTTCAAGTTTGAACTTACATAAATCATCAATATATATAATTTATCCTTAGTAGGATAATTCATATTTAATGAATAAAATTTTGAGTAAAATACGATTATGCTCTAAAAAGAACACTTTATGAAAAAAATAACTTATCCTTTTATATTCATATTATAATTTTCTTAAAGAAAGGAATGAAGGATATGAAGAGAATAAAGTAAATATTGTGAATAAGTTAAAAGAAATATATATCATTTAACCGCTGAAGTTTCTACTCAATAAAGATAAGATGATGAAAAAAAGTTGATAGAAAGTGATTAAATAATAGAAAGGAATTTTCTCAAACATGAATTATTTAAAAGATTATCGTTTATGGTTATGTCTTGTAGGAATCGTTGGGTTAGGATTTTTATCAAGTATTTTTAGTGGCAACCCAGGAGACTATTATTATTCTTTACAGTTACCGCCATTTGCACCGCCTAGCTGGATATTCGGACCGATGTGGACCCTTCTATATATTATGATGGGAGGCGCGTTGTATTTAATAATCAATCTACCTTCTACAAAAATGAAGGGCAGATTATTAATCCTATTTGCGATTCAGTTTATTTGTAATTTTTTATGGACGATATTATTCTTTAATTTGAAGAATAGCTTTATTGCAGCTATTGATATCAGCTTACTTTTAGTTTTCTTAACGATTTTACTCTATCAATTGTGGATGAATAGTCGGAAAGCTATGCTATTGATGATTCCCTATTATATATGGGTAATATTTGCTACTATATTAAATTATTCAATTTATTTTTTGAATTAATTCACGTGGAAATATATCAATATTAGTCTCTAAATAATAAAATTTTTTATTGAATAAAGTATCTTTTGTTGAAATTACTAATACCACACAGACTGAACGATCACTTCAGTTTGTGTGGTATTTTATATAAATAGTCAATTGAATTTAATTTTCAAGTAATTAGTTTTTTCAGACCACGAATGGATACTGGAATAATGTCCCCGTTTTCTAAAGTAACTTCCCGTATTTTTTTATTAATCATTTGAATATTCTGGGTATTTACTACAAATGATTTATGGCAACGAATAAAGTGATGGTTTCTATCTTCAATCTCTTTTATGTTGCCATAGAACTGGAATTGACTATAAGGGAGATGTACCTCTAATTTATGAGGTACACCAGGAGAAGTAGAAAAGTATTGGATATCTTTAACAGGTAAAAATTTGATTTCATCGTTGAATTCGATTTTAAACATCTCTTTTTCTAAAGGAGCTATTTGAAGATCTTTAAATAGCTTACTTAAAATACGTTCGATATTATCTTTCAAATGTAAAATATCTTCCTTGATAATATAATCAGTGGGTTCAATATTATTTTTCAAAATAATCAACGAAAGATCAGTATAAGAAGTGACATAAATTATTTTACCAGATGGATCAAGATCACGAATTTTTTTACCGAGTTCAATCCCATTCAATTCACTGTCCTTCAATTCGATATCTAAAAAATAAATACCAAAAGGAGATGTATTTATTTGAACACTTGTGAGTAAATCTTGGGGATTTGAAGTAACGAAATGGATATAGTAGCCTAAATTTTCAATCATGATTCGATTCTTTATGACAGTAGTTATCATCTCCAGTTGTTTCGGATCATCTTCACATATATATATTGGAATCATTAAAAAAGCTCCTTTTAATGTGTTTGTATATAAATTGTTTGAGAAAAACGCTGATTTTCAATTGAAGTTTCAATCAATAGATAAGGGTTCGTTTTTGCCAAATTATCCAGGATATGCAGACCCAGTCCTTCATTTTTAGGATTGCTCTTCGTAGAAAAACCCTTTTGTTTTAATTGGTTAAGTGGTAGTGTATTGATAGTTGTATTAACTACTCGAATAACTAACGAATTTTTCTTCTTTAAAATTAACAATTCGATTTTTTTCTTTTTTGTCACAGCAGCTCCTTCTGTTGCGTTATCTAAGACAATACCAAGTATACGAACTAAATTAACCGTATGCTTGGAATCAATTTTTACTTCTTCAGGTATGGTTATCTGTAGAGAGATACTTTTCTCTATTGCCATCATCAATTTTAATGACAATAAACTTCTTATTTCCGGTACATTTATTTTATCTAATAAACTAAGATTTACTGGGGTAAGATTCATTATCTCACGTGTAGGAAGTATATTTTGATCGTAATATTTTTGTAGTCCTTCTAGATCCTCTTCAATAATATAACTATTCATCGAAAATAATAGATTCTGATAGTCATGCTTGAATTCCCTAAGTTCTTGATAATTTTTCTCAATATCTCTTATATAATCTTGTTGTAGCTGGATTCGTTGTTCTAATAATTGTTCTTCCATTTTTGCATTTGAAATTTTCCAATAATAAATAAAAATAATTAAACCAATACATAGATATAGAATAAAAAAAGTAGTATTTAATGCAAGAACTTCCGGATTTCCTCCCGAAAAACGAGTATATAAGATAATAATATAATAAGTTGAAAGAATAAATACACCGATTGTACCGATTATTTGGTAATCAATTACATAAGACCAATTATCAAGAGATTTTCTAAAACTATAAGCAAGGATAAAAGACAAAAGAGCTGAAAGCGCAATATGAAAGTATTGCGAGCTGTCTCCGGGTTCGATCACTGGAGAACCAAATACTATAAAATCTCCTATACTTGCTAGATGATCTCCTAGTAGGGAAGATAATAATCCCAAAGTTAAAGCATATACTAAGGGTCGATGTGATGAAGATAAACAATGGAATATCATAGCTAACATAAAAATTGCTATTAGTGTAGAAAAAATCCCAAATAGTGGGTACAAGACACTTAATAAGATAGCATTTAAACAAGTAACAATTAGAAAAAGAGATTTATGTACTATTTGATAATCGATGAGTAATATACAAATTGTATATATGAAATATTGTAAGGCTATAGGCCATAAAAACATAGAATACATCTCCTAATGTGTTTTCTAAAATTATAACATAAAGCTTATAATATAATTTTTTAGTAATTAATTTAACCTTTTTAATTGTATAGAAAATTACGTTTTCTATACAGTTGGATATTTTACAAGTTATATTAAGTTTAATAAGAGTTTTTCTTTTAGTCAGGGTATGTTTTATTGTGATGGTTTATCAATATATATAGAAATGTACTAAAATGAGATTTTCAGTTAGGGTATGATATTTATGCTGTCTGCTACCCTGGCCTATTCTGGCAAGGGGAGGAGGTTGTATTATGAATTACCTTTTCGATATGTTTTTTGCAATCGTAGCAGAAGTAACCGCGCATTACATCTGTAAATGGCTTGATTGCAAAATTATTGCCAAAAAAGACAGTAAGCCTACCTTTAATCTGAATAGAACGTAAAAGAAAACCACTAGCCCGCCAGCTAGTGGTTTTTGGTGTATCATGAATTACCTTTTCGTTAAAACAACTATACCATATCTACTAAAAAATACAATCAGTAGATAATGGACGAATTATCATTACCACTTTGATGAAAAAATGAATAATCATTTACCAACAAGATATTGAAAGGCAGGATCGTACTCTGTTGATGCTTGAGATATTAATACATCCATCTCATCAGTTAAGCTTTGTTTTTTTGAATTGCTGCTTGAAGTTTTTCCTTATCTAAAAATCTAAAAAATTATATCTTCAGGATGTAACCCGTTTTCTTTGAGAAACGCCTTTGAAATTGTTCATACTACTTAATTATCCAAATTTTCTTTCTTCAATTGCCATATTCTTCACCCTCCCCTTTTCTCTTTGTATATACCGTATATACGCTTGTTGATATTAAATCAACTGTATTGTCTCTTATGTCTAATTATATAGAAAGATAAATTTTCCTTTACATTATTGTTTTCAGCTCAGTTCGCAAAGTAAGTGAAATACAAAGTCGCTTATTCCGTGAGTGGAATATAGCTGATACGATAAGAAAATCTTTCAAATTAGCGAAACAAGATGAATTAGTTTCTATTGACAGTGAAAGTAAGAAGAGTTGACAAATAAATCAAAGATATCGTCTATACAAGATGTTGCTGTTTTAGAATAGATCTTTTCTCGTAACCATTGTTCAACTAACGAATCAAGCGCAAAATCAATGATTTTTTGCGTTTTTTTTTCGATAATTTGACGGAGTCATTTGGGTTTCACGTTTAAAAAGGCTACTGAAATAATTCGCGTCTTCAAAACCAGCTTCCAAGGCAATATCGATGATTTTCAACTCAGTATGCAGTAACAGGTATTCGGCTTTTTTGATGCGCATTTGATTTAGATACGTAAAAAAAGTCATACGGAAATGTTTTTTAAAGAAACGACAGAAATGCTCTTTGCTATAGCCAATATGACGACTGATTGCTTCAAGAGTGATGGTGTTTTGGTAATTTTCTTCAAGGTATAGAATGATTTTTTTACAGCGATAGGTGTTGAGTTTGTTTTTACTAGCAACTAATTTTGTAGGATTTACCTGAGTACTGCAGCGCGAAAAATGTTTGAGCAGTAAGAATAATTGTGCTTTGATCGTCAGTTCAAAGCGAGATTCTTTCAAGGCAAATGTATCAATGATCGTGATAACAAGTTGTTGGATCTCCAAAATATCTGAGCAATCATTTGTAAAATGGATCGCTACTTGTTCTGGTGAATGGAGCAATGGATCAAGATAAGTTTGCTGAATATGATCAGAAACGCGACTTTCAATGAATGAAGCATCAAATACGATGGCAAAAAATGCACAGGCATTCATTTGATGATTGAGTGCTTCATGTAATTGATTCGCAGGAATAAACATAACCTCTCCTTCGTGAACAACGTAAGTTACTCCTTCTATTTTGACTTCCATGAGTCCTTGATAGACATAAAGAATCTCTAGTTCTCGATGCCAATGGGGGTGGATCATATTTTCCTGATGGGTTGGGTGATTCGTATAGTGAACGGCAATTGGAAACAAACTATCCCCATGTTCGGTCATTTCCTTTAGCGTGGTATCAATATCTTGTTGACTAGGATTGGGGGTAAAAATATCGTTTGGTCTAAACATCACATTTCCTCCATTTTGATCAATATTACAAGGTATTTTGATTAAGATAGCGATTACATACCGTTGTAAATATCAATATAATCAATTTGTTAATAAGAGGAGGAGGAATAATCATGAAGAAACAACGAGGATTTTTAATACTTGCTTTTATCATGGTGTTTGGAATTACTGGCTGCGGGACGGCACAAAGCGGGTCTTCAGATGATGGTAGTGTAACATTAGAGATTTTCAATATCAAGACAGAAACAGCCGAGCAAATGGATGCCTTAGTGGAGGATTTCGAGAAAGACCATCCGCAAATCAAGATCAACTTGACGACGGTTGGCGGAGGAACTGATGCGACGGCAGCGTTACAATCAAAGTTTTCCTCAGGAGATGAACCGGATATCTTTATGTTGGGTGGCTTAGCAGATACGCAGATTTGGCAACATAAACTCTATGATCTTGGGGAAACGACATTAGCAAAACAAGCAATTGAGGGGACATTAGAGGGGGCTACACTCGACGAGACGGTCTATGGGGTACCGATGAATATCGAAGGATATGGCTGGTTGATCAACCAGGATATTTTTAAACAAGCTGGCATCGATAGTGGATCGATCAACTCATTTGAGGCATTTGAAGAAGCCGTTCAATTATTGGATAGTAAAAAAGACGAACTTGGGCTACAAGGCGTATTTGGTTTTAGTGGGGCAGAAACGTGGGTATCCAGTCAATATAGTTCGAATTTTCTTGCTCCGGAGTTTGAGAACAGCTTAGAAAAGACTTATCAAGCGTCTGAATTAAGCGTAGATTATGCCGAGCAAATGAAAAACTACACCGACTTGGTCATTAAGTACAATGCACAACCAATGGAGGCAATGGATTATAGTACATCTGTTGAAGAATTATTTGCCAGTGAAAAGGTGGCTATCATCCATCAAGGAAATTGGATCGTACCAACATTAGATAGCTTAGATGAGACGTTCACGAAAGAAAAACTAGGGATTCTTCCTATGCAAATCGAAGCATCGGGAGAAAGCAACATCGTGGCGGGGCCAGCTTGGTATTGGGGGGTCAATAAGGATAAAGATCAAGCAGTCATTGATGCGTCGATCGAATTTTTAACGTGGATGTATACGGATGAGCAGGCGATGACAGCAATCGTTGATGAGTTTCAATTTATTCCGGCGTATACCAACTTTTCGAGCGAAGCGATCAATGATCCGTTATCCAAGGAAATCTATACGTATTTAAGCGAAGGTAAAACCGTTCCATGGGTCCATAATTCCTATCCAGATGGATTTGGACAAAATATATTTGGTGTCCAGATCCAAGCGTATGCAGCCGATCGAATCTCTTGGGAGGAATTTATTGATACCTTGCAGACCAGTTGGACACAAGAAAGGAAGTAAGCGGTGATCGGTTGATTTTTATCTAGCGAGATACAAGGAGGGTTCTCATGTTAACAAATCGCACAAAAGCTTTTTGGTTATTACTTGCACCAGCGTTATTGGCGTTAGCGATCGTTTTGTTCATTCCATTAATGACAGGGGGGTATTACTCACTCACAAACTGGAATGGCAATACAGTAGGTGAATTCGTTGGATTTGAAAACTATCTTCGGGCATTTAATGATCAAGGATTTATCGACAGTTTACTGTTTACCGCAAAATTCTCATTTTTCAGTGTGATTTTGATCAACATCGTGGCTTTAGGTCTAGCGATGTTCGTGACACAAAAATTAGGTAGATGGACGACTTTTTTCCGAACGATCTTTTTCATGCCAAATCTGATTGGAGGGATCATCCTAGGATTTATTTGGCAGTTTATTTTCAATAAAGCATTTGAAAGTCTAGCAACTATGACGGGTATCAATTTTTTTGCCGGTTGGCTGAACACGCCAGAAACGGGGTTTTGGGGGCTCATTATTTTATTTGTTTGGCAAATGAGTGGCTATATGATGCTGATCTATATCTCATTTCTCAACAATATTCCAGAAGAGATTCTGGAAGCGGCAGATATGGATGGGGCAAATCCTTTGCAAGTCTTTTTCCGTATCAAATTACCCATGTTGATGCCAGCTTTCACCGTCACTTTGTTCTTGACGTTGTCCAACGCATTTAAAATCTATGATCAAAACTTAGCCCTGACACAAGGTGGTCCGTTCAATTCCACCCAAATGGTGGCGATGAATATCTACAATGAAGCATTTGGAATGCGAAAAATGGGGTATGCACAGGCGAAAGCGATGATTTTTCTGGTCATTATCGTGATTATCTCAGTGGTTCAAATCTCACTGACACGGAAAAAGGAGGTCAGCGCATGAAGCAATCAAAAGTGAAACATCCACGACAGGTTAAGAAGTCTCTACTGATTTTTAGCGGATTGTTACTTGCTAGTCTGTGGTTTTATCCATTTTTCTTAGTGGTGATCAATTCATTCAAAACTAAAGCAGAGATATTCCAAAACACACTCACTTTACCAACTGGGCTAACATTTGATAACTATATCGAGTCGTTCGAGCGATTGGATTTTTTCAAAAGTGCAGCTAATTCGTTACTGATAACGATCGGATCACTAGTGTTGATCGTGTTCGTTTCTTCAATGGCGGCCTATGCGTTATCGAGAAACACGAGTCGCTTAAGTTCATTTCTTTATTTTATTGTCGCAATTGGCTTATTGATTCCTTTTCAGGGAATCATGATTCCCTTGATTTCACTTTTTGGGCAAGTCAGTATGCTGAATCAACCAGGCTTGATGGTGATGTATCTAGGATTAGCAACAAGTATGTCGACCTTTTTATATTACGGTGCTTTACGAGGGATTCCGAAATCATTAGATGAAGCGGCATTGATCGATGGGGCAAATACCTTCCAAATCTATTGGCAAGTCATTTTTCCTTTGCTGAAGCCTACGACAGTGACAGTGATCGTGTTGAACGCCTTATGGTTTTGGAATGATTATCTGTTACCTTCATTAAGCATCAACAAAGCAGGGATGTATACAATTCCTTTACAGATGTTTTATTTCTTCGGCGAATTCAATAAGCAGTGGCACTTAGCACTGGCTGCGCTAGTGATCGTCGTCTTACCGATTATTATTTTATTTGTTGTCTTGCAAAAACATGTCGTAAAAGGCATTTCAGATGGCGCAGTGAAGTAGGAGGAAAATAAATGAAGTTTACAAACGGCTATTGGTTGGCAAAAGAAGGATTTCATCTTGAACACCCGAATCATGTCTATGAAGCTCAAGTGAAGGAGGATAACTTAACTCTTTTCTTGCCTTATAAACCGATCCAGACAAGAGGAGATACCTTGAACCTAGGGATGACGACCTTGTCTTTTGAATCACCAAGAGAAGATATTATCAAAGTACAACTGGTGCATCATGACAAAGCACAAATCGGTCCTCATTTTCAACTAAACAGACAGTCATCTTCTGTCATGATCGATATAGAAAATGAAGAATTTTATACGTTTCAATCAGGAAAATTAGTCGCACGAGTGCCGAAAAACGCCACATTCCAAATTGATTTTCTCGCGGAAGGGAAGCTTTTGACGTCTTCTATGCCAAAAGCACAAGCCACGATTCAAAGTAGTGACGGTATCCATTATATGCGGGAACAGTTGTCATTAGATCCGTATGAATATGTCTATGGCTTAGGTGAACGATACACCCCATTCATCAAAAATGGGCAAATCATTGACTGTTGGAATCAAGATGGCGGTACTGGTAGTGAACAAGCGTATAAAAATATCCCATTTTATTTAACGAACCAAGGGTATGGTGTCTTTGTCAATCATCCTGAAAATGTCTCATTTGAAGTTGGTTCGGAGAATGTTTCACGCACACAATTTAGTGTAGTAGGTGAACGATTGGAATACTATGTCATCTATGGACCCGATATGAAAACGGTCTTAAGAAAATACACTGATTTAACGGGTAAACCCGCATTGCCACCTGCATGGTCGTTTGGTTTGTGGTTATCAACTTCCTTTACGACGGACTATCGTGAAGAAACAGTCATGGGATTTATTGAAGAAATGCAGACACGAGAGATTCCGTTTGATGTTTTTCATTTTGATTGTTTTTGGATGAAAGAATTCGAGTGGTGCGGTTTTGAATGGAATCGCGAGCTGTTTCCAGATCCGCAACAACTGATTGAAAAAATCCATCAGAAGGGCTTGAAGGTCTGCGTATGGATCAACCCGTATATCGGACAAAAAGCGGCGGCCTTTCAAGAGTGTAAAGAGAAAGGCTATTTCATCAAAGATAAACATGGCGAAGTTTGGCAATGGGATCTTTGGCAAGCGGGTCAAGGAATCATTGACTTTACAAATCCAGAAGCACGTCATTGGTACAAAGAAAGGCTGAAGGAACTCATAGAAATCGGTGTCGATTCCTTCAAGACGGATTTTGGTGAACGTATACCTACGGATGTGAATTATCACGATGAGTCTGATCCGCAAAAAATGCACAACTATTATGCGTATCTTTATAACGAAGTCGTCTTTGAATTATTAGCAGAATTACGCCCAGATGAAGCGGTCGTATTTGCTCGTTCTGCTTCGGTTGGTTCACAAAAATTCCCAGTTCATTGGGGTGGGGACAACTTATCGGAATACCCGTCCATGGCAGAATCATTAAGGGGTGGACTCTCATTTGTGTTATCCGGCTTTGGCTTCTGGAGCCATGACATTGGTGGATTTGAAGAGAATGCGACAGCGGATATTTATAAACGTTGGACACAATTCGGATTACTATCTACTCATAGTCGCTACCACGGCAACATTGAGTATCGAGTGCCATGGAACTTTGGGGAAGAAGCTGTGTTGGTCAGTCAACGATTTTCTAAATTAAAAAACCGCTTGATGCCTTATATCTATGAGCAAGCGGTAGAAACAGCGCAAACAGGTATCCCGATGATGCGCCCGGTGATGCTGGAATTTCCAGAAGACTATACGACGCATACGATCGATAAACAGTATATGTTCGGTGAACGGTTGTTGATTGCACCGATTTTCAATGAGCAAGGAAAGGTCACTTTTTATTTACCAGAGGGACGTTGGACGAATTATTTAGATAATCATGTATATGAAGGACAACAATGGCACACACAGACCTATGATTACTTCCACTTACCCCTCATGGTCCGTCCTAATTCATTGATTATTGAAGGTTCCGTGGATACGACCGCTGCATATGACTACACGAAAGACTTGACCGTACATGTCTTTGAGCTGACTGACACAGTGACGCAACAAGTGGTAGATCAACGGGGGTTTCCAGTTGGTACGATCACTGTTACCCCTGAAGATGATACCTATCAGGTCAAGATAGAAGGGTTATCACATGTTCAAGTCGTGCTTAGAAATCGGAAAGTACAAGGATGGACGGAACATCCACTAGGCTGTTCCATCCTCGTTGAACACTAGAAGAGTCGTTTGATTTGAGACAACCAAAAAGACGAAACGACACTTTCACATCAACCAATGGGAGTAGGTAGAGTGTGCGTGCTGTTTCGTCTGTCTTGTCTAGCTATCAATGGTGGTTCCGAATGAATGGGAAATCGAAAGAGAGAAATTACTCTCCCATCACCATGACGTGACAGGTTCGGTTTCGTACACGGTTTTGGTCAAAGTCTATGAAGTATTAGAAGATATAAATGTGGTTCTGATACGTATAGATTCACCTTTTATGTAAAAAAATAGGTAGTTGAAGTGATTGGGATGCTTAGTGAGAAACTTTAAAAATGATTTAAGACTGGAAGCCTAGATACCTCTCAGTCTTTTTGTTATTCATTCCAACTTTTATTGACAAAGAGCCTGTTTCGTATTCCATTAGTTACAAAACAAAAAACTGTGAATCCCTTCATTAACAAAGGATTCACAGTTATTTTGATTATTCTATTCCCACTCCACTATGAAAATAGTATTACTTATGAATTTGTTGAGCTTAAAACTAAAGCTAGTAAACGAGTGATTGCTTTAGATGATGTAACAATTAAATATTTACATGAAAGGAAACAACGGCAAGATGAACAAGGTGGAATTACATTCGTATTGTCATATAATAGCGTTCCAACACAAAAACATACGATTCGGCATACTATAAGAAGACATGCTGACATTGCAAAAGTACACAGTATACGAATACATGGTTTAAGACACTCTCATGCATCTCTCCTTATTAGTATGGGTATGAATGCTCTTTTGGTAAAAGATCGTTTGGGTCATGAAGACATTCAAACTACTTTAGGAACTTACGGGCATTTATATCCCAATACGAATTTTACAGTTGCGGAATCTTTAAATAATTATATAAAGACTGAGATGCCAAAAGAAAGTTTAGTAAAAGATGTTAAGAACCAATTTAAGAAATAAAAGGAGTAGCTGTGATAAAAGTATGATAATGAAAAGACAAAGAGCCGACAAATGTTGATTAAAAAAATGAAGATCGCACAAAAGGCACCACATTATCTGGTCGCCAATGCAGACCATGGTTCAGAAAGCAATTACCGCTATTTGGAGGAAGAACTTCCCCGGCATACAAAAGTTAGGCTTGCTCATTATAGCAATCAACATGATGAAATTGAAAAAAAGCAGTGCCTTATCTACCCAAAATGAAAAGAAAAACAAGGAGCACTCGAAAAATCACATGATTTTCGAGTGCTCCTTGTTTGGGGAGAGAGTGTAACTAATGAACGTATGACACACTCTGGGGCTATATCAATTCTTAAGCTTATTTAATTCGTCACGCATTTCATTTAATTTGTGAAGTACATCGTCAAAGTCTTTTCTATTCTGCAAAATTAAAGTTTGAATTTGGACAATACAAGAAATTAACATCAAGATAACAATTGAAATAACAACGAAAAAAACAATATTATCCACTTTCATGCTCCTTTCCATTATCTCCGAAATGAAGAAATTCCAATATTGACGCTTTCGTTTGTTTCCCGCTTTTTTTGTAAATAACTTCTCCGTCAGAAATTTTTATAAGAGTGGGCACTGCATCAATAGATAAGTTTTCAGCAATGTCATCTAATTTCTTTGAATCAATTTTCCTAGCTTCATCAGTATTATAATAGAATATTTTTTCAGAAGCATCATTAAGAACATCTCTGAGTACCGGTTCAAATTCGTGACAATCTGGACAAGTGGGGCGTCCGATGTAAACCATAATATCCTCGTGCATATTCAGCTTGTTCTGTAATTCTTCGGATGTAATTAGTGGCAATACATCTGATAAACTAGCAAAACTTCGATAAGAAAATACAGATATTAACGATATTACAATAATAAAAACACTTATAATGAAACTCTTTCTTCTTTTGCTCATATATTTAGAGTTTGAAACAACCGCCGATTGTTGTCAACGATACACCAGCAAATGCACAAAATCCACCGATACAAGCTGCACAAGCAGTGCCTAAAGTGGCAATACTTAAAGCGCTACAAGCTGCAAGAATAACTCCTGCTAAATAATAACTAACACCCAAAACAACAACAAGACAAGCGATTATCTGCACAGCTCCTCTTTTGTTGGAATTTTCTAGTACTTCATTTGTAACATTTTGAATGTCATTTTTGATTTGTTCGTTAGAAACGAATGTATCATCTAAAATTTCATGATTTACCAAGTTATTGTTTGAATAAGAATGAATTTCAAATGTATTTTTTTGTGACTTAGTAATCAAAGTTTCTTGAAGTGCTTTCAATTCTCCATTTGAAGAATAAGTTGCAGTAACATTACTAATGAAACTATAGTCTTCACTAGCAACAGGGAGAGTAATTACATAATATTCTTCATTTGTTATTTTATCTATCGTTTGTACAACAACTATTTTTGCTTTGTCTAGGTAGGTGTTATCGATGTGCAGCTGTACTTTATTGTTCGCTAAATCTTTTGAAAAATAGTTGGTTACATTTTCTTTTTCGATTTGGCTTACTTCAAAAGTATTTTGAGAGGTTTCTACCATTTTATCTACTAATGTATTCTGTTCATCAGTAAGTGAGGTTAAGTCAACTCCCATTTTTTTAATCTCTTGCATGATTGATTCTTTGGTTTTAGATAATTCATTAGTATTTTTGATTTCTGATGCTTTAGCAATACTTGTCATTGAAGGTACTATAAAAGAAGCTAACGTAATAACTGTCAGTAATAATGTTAGGAACTTGAATTTTTTCATATAAATATTCTCCTTACAAATTGAATTTACATAACCATTGGAGTTGCTCTTAATTTCCTGAAAATTATCGATATATTAATCCATCAGTCATCAGTTCAAATTCTTCTGTTTTACAAGGTAATTCATTGATTATTGAACATCAATGAACCACTCTCTGAATAGTTGCATTAAAAAATCAAACATATTTTCACCACCTTATTATTTTATTCTTCACATATGGTATTATAGTAGCAAAGAAAAAGGAATTTAAATTATGGTCAAAATTTTCACATCAAAAAAAATAAAATAACGGAGGATGTATGGAGGTTTATGAGCTATTGAGAAAACTTCGTGTAGAAAGAGGTCTTTCTCAAAAATATTTATCCGATAAAATAACAACCAGAGAAACTTATGTGAAATACGAAAATGGCAAAACAAATATTCCGTTTGTTATTTTAATTGGATTACTGGAAAAAAGGAATTTAAATTTAGATGAGTTTATTTTTTACCTAGACAAGGATAGTGTAAGAGAAAAGAATTGGAGCTTAAAGAAATTAGTAAAGAATATTAGGAAAGATGAACTAAATTTCCAACGTACATTGCGAGTACTTCGAGAGAAAGCTAGAGATACAAATGATATAGTAGATATTAGGAATTATTTAGTTGTTAAGACAGTGGAGTGGTACCAATTAGTAGATAGCGAAAGAAAATTAAGTAATTCTGATAAAAAATATTTATTGAAGCTAAAAAATTATTTGGAAGCTGTTGATGAATGGGGTAGATTTGAAATAGCAACCTTTAGTACACTTTTATTTGTATTTGAAACAACTTATATAAAAGGTCGGTTAGCAGATATTGAAAGGAAAATAGAAAAAAATAAAGATTTTGAGATTTTTCATTCAATATTACTTGGTATGTATAACAATGCTTTTTTATTAATGCTCGAACGCAAAGAATCAAATTTAGCTAAAAAATATTTAGAGAAGATAAGTGATGTTCGTCATAGTCTTTTATTTTTTGGAGATACAGGAGTTTACTATAATTTTTATAAATTACTTTTCAATCATTTAACAGAAGAATCTGGACGAGTTGCTGACTTGTTACAGTATTTTCAAGGGTTAAAAATGGTAGGTTCTCATAGCTTATCCAGACGTTTTAAAAGCGATTTAAGGAAGTTTGAACTTATTTACAATATTACACCAATATTTTTTGTGGATTAATCATTACAAGCGTGGGTGAAAACGGGAACAATTCTGGAACATGCACTGCACTATCATTTAGAAAAGTAGTGAAATTTTTTCTCACTAAATTTATTAGTACATTAACTACTCATTAGTCTTAAGTATTAATTGAGGATCACTGGGACTATAAAGACATTCAATTTACTTTAGGTACTTCTGGATAATCATATAAATACTGAATTATCAAAAAGAGTTTTGCCAAAGATGTAAGAAATGAAATAACGATTAACTGTGATAAAAGTGTGATAATGAAAAAACAAACAGCCGACAAACACTGATTTAAAAGAGTTTGTTGGCTGTTTGTTATTATTCCCACTCCACAGTTGCTGGTGGTTTAGAGGTAATATCGTACACGATACGGTTCACGTGTGCGACTTCATTGACGATACGTACAGAGATTTTTTGTAGCACATCCCATGGGATACGTGCAAAGTCAGCTGTCATACCATCGATCGATGTGACCGCACGGATACCGACTGTGTAGTCATACGTACGACCGTCGCCCATGACACCAACAGAACGGATACCAGGTAAAACAGTGAAGTATTGCCAGATGTCACGGTCAAGACCGGCAGCGGCGATTTCTTCGCGTAAGATCATATCTGATTCACGGACGATCTCCAATTTTTCTTCAGTGATTTCACCTAAGACACGGATACCAAGACCTGGTCCAGGGAATGGTTGGCGCCAAACGATTGAGTCAGGCATACCAAGCTGTGTCCCTAGTTCGCGGACTTCGTCTTTGAATAATGTGTTCAATGGTTCGATCAATTCAAATTGCATGTCCTCAGGCAAGCCACCTACGTTGTGGTGTGATTTGATCGTTTGGGCAGTTTCTGTTCCACTTTCGATTACGTCGGTGTAAAGTGTTCCTTGTGCTAAGAAAGACACACCTTCTTCGCCGGCAAGCTTTGTTGCTTCGTCGTCAAATAAGTATACGAATTCGTTACCGATGATTTTACGTTTTTCTTCAGGATCAGAGACACCTGCAAGTTTATTTAAGAAACGTTCTCTTGCATCTACTTTGATGATGTTCAAGCCGAATTTTCCGCCTAAGCTTTCCATGACTTGATCCGCTTCGCCTTTACGCAATAGACCATGGTCAACGAAAATCGATGTTAATTGATCACCGATCGCTTTTTGTAAAAGGACACCAACGACACTTGAATCCACTCCGCCAGATAAACCAAGTAAGACTTTTTTATCGCCAACTTGTTCACGGATTTTTTCGATCTGCATGTCGATGAAATTGTTCATTGTCCAATTGCCTTCACAGTGACAGATGTCAAAAGCAAAATGACGTAATAATTCGATCCCATATTCTGAATGACGGACTTCTGCGTGGAATTGGATACCGTAGAAGTTACGTTCTTTGTCTTGGATCGATGCAATTGGGCAATCGCTACTTGTAGCAACAGTTTCAAAACCTTCTGGTACTTTGGTTACTAGATCCCCATGGCTCATCCAAACGGTTTGTTGTTTCGGTGTTTGGCTGAATAGTGCCGCATCATCGGCTGTTACTTCAAGCAATGCTTTGCCGTATTCACGGTTTTTCGCAGGCTCAACAGAACCGCCAAGTTTGTACGTGATCAATTGCATACCATAACAAATACCCAACACTGGAATGCCTAAATTGAAGATTTCAGGATCAATGCCAAAAGCATTCTCATCATAGACACTGTTTGGTCCTCCAGAAAGGATGATCCCTTTCGGATTCATAGCTTTCACTTCTTTAGCTGTAATACGGTGGCTCAATAATTCAGAAAAAACACCTAAATCACGGATGCGTCGTGTAATCAATTGATTATATTGACTACCGTAATCTAGTACGATGATTTTTTCAACGTTTGTCATATCGGCAACGTTCGTCACATTTATTACCCCTATCCCTTTAAAATTTATCTCAAAATAGTTGAACTATTTTAAAATGCTAATATTTTCGCATGAAAATCGAATCGATAATATGATTTTCAGTTTTATGGAGAATTATATCGGCTCTTCCACGAGTAGGCAAGATATATTCGTTTAAATTCTTCAAATTCACATTTTTCCATACATCTCTTGCCATTTTAAATGCATCTTCACGATTACCAATGGCAAATTGGTAGTAATAGTTTTGTGGATGTTGAAAAGCTGTATCAAGTAACGCACCAAAGCGATCCAAATACCATTTTTCGATCAATTCAGAATCTGCATCAACGTAGACAGAGAAATCAAAAAAGTCACTGACGTAAATCTGTTGATTAGCTGGTAGTTGAAGCGTGTTGATTCCTTCGACGATCAAAATGTCCGGTTGTTGGATCAGTTCATATTCATCGGGAATAATATCATAGACATCGTGAGAGTAGACGGGAACTTTGGTTGTTTCTTGACCGGATTTCACTTGATTAAGAAAATCGATCAACCTTTCCATGTCATAGCTTTCCGGAAATCCTTTCCGGTCCATAATACCACGTTCTTTTAAGACTTTATTCGGATATAAAAAACCATCTGTGGTGATCAGCTGGACATTTCTTCGTTTGAATGTCCGAGACAAAATCATTTGCAATAAGCGCGCGGTGGTGCTTTTACCAACTGCGACACTTCCGGCAATCCCGATAATAAAAGGTGGGACTTGAGTATATTTATGAAGGAATAACCCTTTGCTCAGAGAGAGGGATTCAAACTCTTTCATATGCAGAAAAATCAAGTGCGCAAGTGGTAC
This sequence comes from Enterococcus mundtii, assembly GCF_013394305.1. Lineage (NCBI taxonomy): Bacteria > Bacillati > Bacillota > Bacilli > Lactobacillales > Enterococcaceae > Enterococcus > Enterococcus mundtii. Next base: position 1,646,844 of record NZ_AP019810.1, read on the forward strand.
ATAAATGTCGCGAACATCTTGCATGGAAATACGGTCATTCAAACTTTTTATACTATCTAGTTCATCTTGTGTCAATGGAGCTTGACCATTTCGGTAAAATTCGCGCCACTCTTCTCTTGCCACACGGTAATAATTCATTGGATCATTCATACATAGCCTCCTAGATTCTCCCATCAATGGACCTATTTTAACATAAATGCGTGTCAAACCCTACCACTTAGGCGAGAAACTAATTGGTTTTTTCTCATATCAGAGGATGGAAGAATAGGCGTTCTTTCTTTTTTGATAACTGAAAAGAGGCGAGGAGAATAGAGGATTGTGTAAGAAAAAAGTAACAGTTTAACTCAAAGTTAGCTGAAATGGCAGGAATAGAAGTAACATTTTGGGAAGTAAATAGACACCCACCAAAATTTGAAGAACAAATTCAGTGGATGCCGCCTTACTTTTCGAAGATTAATCTCTCTGGGATCTCTTATCGGTGTTCATTTACGACATTGAAATACTTGTTTTATTTTGATTTCAGTATTTATCGTTTTGGCAGTAATAGGTGCCAGTATCAGCAGAGTCCATCATTTGTGTAGTGTGACATGTTTGATTAAAAATCGCTTGGATTTCTTTTTCAACCTCTGGATAGAAGTAAAAATTTTCTGATTCACTGTTTTTATAAAGATAAAAATGAATGGTTGGAAATGTTGGTAGAGAGACAAAACAAACAGGTTCAATAGCTAAAAGTTCTTGCACAAAGGTATTGGCTAATAGCATTCCTTTTCCTTCTGTAATCATTTTCGCTGCCCCTAAACTATCTGGACAGACGACATATTTTGGTTCATTGATCAGCTGCTTGACTACTTTTTTCGTAATCACTTGATGTTCTACATGGTCGAGTAAAAAGATAAAAGGTAACTCTTCTAGTACTTCCGCGGATAATATCCCATCTGGTTTTACAAAATAGTTACTGATTGCTACTTTAAGTTCCAAAGTGGCTAACCTTGTTTGAATAAATTTAGGGTGATCTAAGGTAGCAGAAGTAATGGCAAAGTCGATTTCTTTCTGGCTTAGTTTATTTAGCAGATCCAATGAAGGAATATAACGGTAGTCGATCGTAAAGTTTTGATGCCGGATTGGATATTTGTTTGCTTCAAAGATAAACGAAGCATCGCTTGTACCGACACGCAAAGAAGGATAGTCTACTGATTCATTTAATGAGATATTCAGTTTCTTCGCTTCCGCCAAAATCAATTCTACGGAAGGAAGGATTGATTTTCCATGGGTACTCAATATGATCTTTTTCCCGTGACGTTCAAACAAATCTGTCCCGATTTCTTGTTCTAAACTTTTTAAAGAACTACTTAACGAAGAAATACTAACATGTAGCTCTTTTGAAGCTTGCGAGAGGCTGTTGAAACGGGCAATCATATAGAAATATTCTAATTTTTCGATCGACATACAGCTATGCCTCCTTTATCATTTTATTCTCCTTTTAAATGTCTCATGGGCCTCTTAAAAAAACAATAGTTATCGTGAAACACACATAGAGATTAAACAATCCTTAACATTCTGTGAAATAAATCACTATGAGATTGGATGTGAGTTGGTCATTAATAAGTTTTTTGCTGGGAGGACAGTCATTGATTTGTTGTAGTGGATGAAGCGAATCTCAACCAAGTAAGGAAATCGAAATAGTTGAAAATAGCAATAGGATACCAAGACAGCCATTTTTACGTCAAGCGTTGGTCATCGTTTTCTCGGTGGTACGATTTTTGCTGACAACCTAAAAAAACCTCCTCAATACATAAAGGTCGGCGTACTCAAATAAACATTGGAACGTGTAATTTGCAATTGTGGTGCGAAATTGTAATCACGTTAATTGAGCTTTGACTTTCTGAGACGTAAGAAACAAGTTCTAGTTATCTTGGAAAAGCCTTAATTCGACAATCCCTGCTTTACTCGTTACTGTCTCTCGACATTTCCGAGCGATAACCTATGTTCTTCAGAGTAACCTCACCTAATATGATTATTTTTTCATCCACATCATATCGGTCAGCGGAAGTAAGAGTCAATAATGCTCATTTGTTTAATTGGATGATTCTCTCACGATTTGTCATCATAAAGGCGATAATATCAAGGGTTATGCTCGTTCGATGTACCCTGTTCCTACTTTCACGAAACAGATTACGCAAATACCGAAAAAGGACAAATAGAGAAATGTTAAGGGATGTGATTTTTCCTTCTGTATTGCATTAATTCGCTTGATTTTGTAAAAGACAATCGAAGACATACAGTTTCGCTTGCACCTTCTCATGGAACACGTTAGACTATGAACAACTAACAGATAAGAAGGATGGAAACTATGACGAATCATTATTATTCCGAACACCCAGAGATTGCTCATGAGTTTGACGAATGGTCATTTGAGCTAAGAGGGAAAACTTTTCAGTTCGTGACGGACTCGGGTGTGTTTTCACGTGAAACAGTTGATTATGGCTCACGTGTATTGATCGATGCCTTTGAATGGGCACAGCTACCAGATGGCAAAATTTTGGATGTTGGCTGTGGTTATGGTCCAATCGGACTTTCTCTTGCCTATGCGAGTGAACGTTTCGTGGAGATGGTAGACATTAATGCTAGAGCGGTTGATTTAGCCCAAGGAAATGCGAAGCGAAATCGAATCAAAAATGTAGCGATTTACCAGTCAAACATTTATGAAGAGGTGACAGAAACAGATTACGCTGCAATTGTCAGCAATCCGCCGATTCGTGCAGGCAAAAAAGTCGTACATGAAATCTTGACAGGTGCGTATCCTCGTTTACGTACGGGCGGTACTTTAACGATCGTCATTCAGAAAAAACAAGGGGCACCTAGCGCACAAAAGAAAATGCAAGAAACATTTGGGAACGCAGAAATCGTGATCAAAGATAAAGGCTATTATATTATCCGAAGTGTGAAAGAAGACTGAAAGCAACTGAATAAAAGCAACGAAACAGTCGAAGAAATAAGCAGTATTTCTTTGACTTTTTTTGTTTGTACAAGAAGTTGCTCAATGGATGTGGAAGGAAAATGACAGGACAAATAAAGTGAAAAATAAGGAATGCAAGATAGAAAAATAACATATTATTTAATGCTTTTACATATCTAAAATAACAGTGAAAAAGCACGTCGAGCTTTTTTAAAAGTCTATAAAATCAGAGCAATTTACATACACTAGGGTGGGGCGGTCGATTTTTAGAGTATAGATGTTACTACATCAAATAAACGAATCGTCATCGGTGATGGGTAAATAAAGTAGGATGAGGGGAAATGAGAGTGAACCACGAAACATAAGACATTGTTATAAAATTTATCTAGTGAATCTCTATATGATACTCATTTACTTTTGACCAAGCCTTTTTTCCCTCTATCCATTTCGAAAACCATTTGGTACACTGTTAGGGAATTTACATATATAAAGGGGGAACAAAAGTGAAACTGACAATTCGAGATATTGCTGAGATGGCAGGTGTTTCAGTGACGACTGTGTCACAGATTTTAAATAATAAAGGCAGCCGTTTTAGTGAAAAGACACGAAAAAAAGTGTTGTCGATCGTAAATGAACATCATTACAAGCCAGATTATTTTGCTTCCAATGTGATCAATCGTCACTCAAAAACGATTGGCATGATCGTGCCAGATGTGACGGATTTCTTCTTTTCTAAAGTGATCGAAGGGGTTGAAAGTTATTTAAACCCCTTAGGATATGTCATCATTCTTTGTAACTCCAGACATAGTCAAGACAATGAACTGAAGTATTTAAGGGAGCTTTCTCATCGATCCGTAGATGGTTTATTGTTAGCGACGCCGAATGTGTTGCCTCAAGAGTATGCACTTGATAGTAGTTTTTATAACAACATGCCGATCATCCTGATCGATCGTGGGTTGAATCGTCGAGATAACGGTCGCTTGATCGTGAAAGAATATGAAGGCGCTTATCAAGCTGTCTCGTTATTGATCAAAAATGGTCATACTAAAATTGGTATGCTAAAAGAGACAACTGGCTATTATCAGTTAGAAGAGCGATTCAATGGTTATCGTCATGCACTAAAAGATCATGGACTGGCGTTCAACGGTAAGTTTGTAGAAGAAGGAGACCTGACTGTCCAAGGAGGGTACGAAGCAAGTAAGCGCTTGTTACGTCATAAAGATGTAACGGCGGTATTTTGTGGGAATGATGCCATGGCGATTGGTTGTTACCAAGCAATCGATGAAATGGGCAAGCGTATTCCAGAGGATATTTCGGTCATCGGCTTTGATGGATTAAAATTGTCTGAGTATATGATCCCTAAGTTGACAACGGTCAAGCAACCGAGTTTCGATATCGGTTTTTATGCAGCTCGCTTTTTGATTGACACGATTGAATTTCCACAAAGAAAAGTTCCGAACAAAGTCTTTGAAACAAAATTAATTATTCGTGAGAGCGTAAAAACATTGACAAAGGTCTAGTAGGGCGTTATATTGCTTATGTAAGTGTTTACAAAGTTGGTAAGATACATTGCAGGGAAATAGTAAACCGGTTTACTAAAGTGGTTTACCTTTTTCGAAATTCCTGTATAATACCGAATGAAGAACGAGGAGGATTACGGCATGCGGATGGTCGATTTGATCGAAAAAAAGAGAGATGGACACCAATTATCAAAGGAAGAGATTTCGTACATTGTCACGAACTACACAAATGATAACATTCCTGATTACCAAATCAGCGCATTATTGATGGCTATTTTCTATCAGGATATGACCGATGAAGAAATCACTGATCTAACGTTGGCAATCGCTCATTCTGGCGATGTGATCGATTTAAGTTCCTTAGATGGGATCAAAGTCGACAAGCATTCTACCGGAGGCGTGGGGGATACAACTACCCTGATTTTAGCACCTTTAGTAGCAAGTGTAGGTGCAACTGTGGCAAAAATGTCAGGGCGTGGTCTTGGCTACACAGGTGGCACATTAGATAAGTTAGAAGCTATTCCTGGATTTCGGATCGAACTATCAGATGAAGAATTCATCCGCACCGTGAACGAAAGTAAAGTAGCGGTGATCGGCCAATCGGGCAATCTCGCTCCAGCAGATAAAAAATTGTATGCCTTGCGTGATGTGACGGCAACGGTCAACTCGATCCCATTGATTGCTAGTTCGATCATGAGTAAGAAAATCGCTGCAGGAGCGGATGCGATCGTGCTAGATGTGACGACGGGTGACGGTGCCTTCATGAAAAATATCGATGACGCGAGACGCTTGGCGAAGACCATGACACGGATCGGCAAATTAGCCGGTCGCCAAACAGTAGCAGTGATCTCTGATATGTCTGAACCGTTGGGTGAAGCAATCGGCAACAGCTTAGAAGTCGTTGAAGCCATTGAAACACTTCAAGGGAACGGACCGGAAGATTTAGTTGAAATGTGCTATGCTTTAGGTAGTCAAATGGTCGTTTTAGCCAAAAAAGTGGCATCGATCGAAGAAGCGCGCGAAATGCTAAAAGAAGCCCTTGAATCAGGGAAAGCTTTAGCTAAATTCAAAGAAATGATCCAGAACCAAGGGGGCGACCCAACAGTTGTCGATGAACCTGCGCGGTTGTTAACTGCTCGTTATATTTATGAACTGCCAGCGAAGACAACAGGTGTCGTGACAAAAATCGTTGCGAACGAATTAGGGATCGCAGCAATGATGCTTGGTGCAGGACGTAAAACGAAAGAAGATTCGATTGATCATGCTGTTGGTTTACGATTGAATAAGAAAATCGGTGATAAAGTAGAAGCTGGCGAATCGCTATTGACGATCTATAGTAATGAAGAAGACATTTCGCCAGTGATCGACTTGTTATATAAAAATATTGAAATCGGTGATACGGCGGAGAAGCCTATCCTGATTCATGACATCATTACAGAGTAGAAGGAGAAGAGACATGGAATTAAATCGAATGATCGACCACACAATTCTAAAAGCAGATGCAACAAAAGCAGATGTGATGCGCATTATTGAGGAAGCAAAAAAACATCATTTCTATTCAGTATGTATCAATCCAACATGGGTTGCCTTGGCGAAAGAGGAATTACAAGGTGAGCCAGTCGCTGTTTGTACCGTTATTGGTTTCCCATTAGGAGCAAATACGGCCGAAACAAAGGCATTTGAAACAAAGAATGCGATCGAAAATGGCGCAGATGAAGTGGATATGGTCATCAATATCGGTGCCTTGAAATCTGAACAAGACGATGTCGTGAAAAAAGATATCGAAGCCGTAGTCGAAGCTGCTAAAGATCGCGCGTTAGTTAAAGTAATCATTGAAACAGCCTTGTTAGAACAAGCGGAAATCATCAAAGCTTGTGAATTAGCGAAAGCTGCAGGAGCTGATTTTGTGAAAACATCTACTGGTTTCTCAACAGGTGGCGCGAAAGTGGAAGATATCCGCTTGATGCGTGAAACGGTTGGTCCAGAAATGGGCGTCAAAGCTTCAGGAGGTATCCACAATGAAGCGGAAGCCCTGGCAATGATCGAAGCCGGTGCAACACGAATCGGTACAAGTGCTGGTGTATCAATCATGTCCGGTTCAACTGGCGAAGGCTATTAATATTCTAAGGAGAAAAAGATGTCAGAAATCAAACAAGAATGGATCGATATCGCTATCGACGCTTTGGATAAAGCGTATGTGCCTTATTCCAAATTTCCAGTAGGTGCTTGTTTAGTGACAGCATCTGGGAAAACCTATCAAGGATTGAATATCGAAAATGCGTCATTTGGCTTAACGAATTGCGCAGAACGTACTGCGTTTTTTAAAGCAGTATCTGAAAAAAAAATGGACTTTACACATCTAGTCGTTGCAGGTCATACACCTGAGCCGATTTCTCCATGTGGTGCTTGTCGCCAAGTAATGGCAGAATTTTGTGAGCCAGAGATGCCAGTCACGTTGGTTGGCGACAATGGTGTGACGAAAACGATGACCGTAAGAGAGTTATTACCTTACGCATTTTCAGAAAAAGATTTATAAATTATGTTCAATTCAGTCAGCTGACTGTTGAAAAAACAACTACTTTTAGGGGGCTTTACAGAAATGAAAAAAGCAAAATTATTTGGTTTAGGTGCTATCGCACTATCAGCAGGCTTACTTTTAAGCGCATGCGGTAACGGCGGTTCAGATTCTACTGATTCAACCGGTGGAAACAGTGCATCAGGAACAGCAACTGCAGCATTGATTACAGATACAGGTGGCGTCGACGACCGTTCATTCAACCAGTCAGCTTGGGAAGGGTTAGAAGATTGGGGTAAAGAGGAAGGCTTGTCACGTGGAAACGATGGCTTCCAATATTTCCAATCTGCCAATGAATCAGATTATATTCCAAATATCGATCAAGCGTTAAACGCTGGCTTCAAGACAATTTTTGGGATTGGTTTTAAATTGAAACCTGCAATCGAAGAACAAGCAACAAGTAACCCTGAAACAAACTTTGCAATCATTGATGATGTGATCGAAGGAAAAGACAACGTCGTTTCAGCAACATTCAAAGATAACGAAGCTTCTTATCTTGCTGGAGTTGCAGCAGCTTACACAACTGAAACAAATGTGGTTGGATTTATCGGTGGCGTTAAAGGGGAAGTAATCGACCGTTTTGAAGCTGGTTTCAATGCCGGAGTTAAAGCAGGCGCTGAAGCGTTGAATAAAGACATCGAAGTATTGAACCAATACGCAGGTGATTTCTCAGCTCCAGATAAAGGACGTTCAATCGCACAAGGTATGTACGCACAAAACGCTGACATCATTTTCCATGCTTCAGGTGGTACAGGTAACGGTGTCTTCCAAGAAGCAAAATCATTAAATGAATCAGGCGACAAAAAAGTTTGGGTAATCGGTGTTGACCGTGACCAATCTGACGAAGGAAACTACACATTGAATGGTGAAGACAAAAACTTCACATTGACATCAACACTTAAAGGTGTAGGAACAGTTGTAAAAGATTTAGCACAACAATCAGCAGAGGGTGACTTCCCTGGTGGCGAACACACTGTTTATGGTTTGAAAGAAGACGGTGTAGGTATCACTGAAGGCCAACTTTCTGATGAAGCGAAAAAAGCAGTAGATGAAGCAAAAGAAAAAATCATTTCAGGTGACATCGAAGTTCCTGAAACTCCTGAAAGCTAATAAATACCATTTCTATAGCCTTGTTGGACAATTGTTTAACAGGGCTATCGTTTAGTTATCTACTTAATGTTGTTTTTTTATGCAAGTTGCTAGGTATCCCGATTTGGATAAGGGAACAACTTGTAACAAGTAGCTTAGCTCCTTGGATTTTGGTTACTCGATGAGCGACGTTTTGTGAACGATCGTCATCGTCCCTTTTATTTTTTAAACAATGTCGTCTGGATATAAATTGTTAGGATGTGAAAAATGTGGATCAAGAAAATATTGTCATCGAAATGCGAAATATCACGAAACAATTCGGTACTTTCAAAGCAAATGACAACATCAACCTTCAAGTGAAAGCAGGAGAAATCCATGCCTTGCTTGGTGAAAATGGTGCAGGTAAATCAACGTTAATGAATGTTTTATCCGGTCTTTTAGAGCCAACATCAGGTGAGATTTTGATGCACGGCAAAGAAGTAAACATCACGAGCCCGACGAAAGCCAATCAATTAGGGATCGGAATGGTGCATCAACACTTTATGTTAGTCGATGCATTCACAGTAACAGAAAATATCGTACTAGGTAGTGAGCCAAGTACAGGCGGTATCTTGAACCGTAAGAAAGCCCGGGAAGAAATCAAACGATTATCTGAACAATATGGCTTAGCAGTGAATCCGGATGCGTACGTTCGTGATATTTCTGTCGGTATGGAACAACGTGTGGAGATTTTAAAAACACTCTATCGTGGTGCAGATGTCTTGATTTTTGATGAGCCAACAGCCGTACTGACGCCGCAAGAAATCGATGAATTGATCGTGATCATGAAAGAATTAGTCAAAGAAGGAAAGTCGATCATTTTGATCACACATAAATTAGATGAGATCAAAGCAGTTGCCGATCGTTGTACGGTCATTCGTCGTGGTCAAGGGATTGGAACGGTCAATGTGAAAGATGTTTCTTCGCAACAGTTAGCCGATATGATGGTCGGAAGAACCGTCTCATTCAAAACAATGAAAAAAGAAGCACGTCCACAAGAAGTGGTGCTTTCTGTTGAAAATCTTGTAGTTAAAGAAAACCGCGGATTAGAAGCAGTGAAAGATTTGAGTCTGGAAGTCCGAGCAGGGGAAGTCTTAGGTATTGCTGGAATCGATGGAAATGGACAATCGGAGTTGATTCAAGCGTTAACCGGTTTACGTAAAGTAGAAAGTGGAACGATTCGTTTGAAAGACGAAGAGATCACGAATAAAAAACCACGTAAAATCACCGAATCTGGGCTAGGACATGTGCCAGAAGATCGACATAAATATGGTTTGGTCCTTGATATGACTTTATCTGAAAATATTGCCATGCAAACCTACTATCAAAAACCGTATAGTAAAAATGGTCTGTTGAACTATGGTGTGATGAATGAACATGCTAGAGATTTAATCGATGAGTATGATGTGCGGACAACGAACGAATTAGTACCAGCGAAAGCTTTATCTGGTGGGAACCAACAAAAAGCCATCATTGCTCGCGAGATCGATCGTGACCCTGATCTACTGATTGTTGCGAATCCAACACGTGGATTAGATGTTGGTGCAATCGAGTTTATCCATAAACGTTTGATTGAGCAACGTGATAAGTTCAAAGCAGTTTTATTGATTAGTTTTGAATTAGAAGAAATTTTAAATGTGTCCGATCGTATTGCGGTAATCCATCAAGGAAAAATCGTGGGGATCGTTGATCCAAAAGAAACATCTGAAAACGAGCTAGGTCTATTGATGGCGGGGTATACTTTAGAAGAAGCACGTAGAGAGTTAGAAAAGGTTGGTGACACACATGAATGATCGTAGCGAAAGGTTCCGTAATCTGCTAGTGCCTATATTTTCGGTTATTTTAGGGTTGATTCTAGGTGCTATTTTGATGGTTGCCTTTGGTTACCATCCAATCCAAGGATATTCTTCCATGTTGAATGCTTCGTTAGGTTCACAACGAAGTATCGGTGAAACATTAAGACAAGCAACACCTTTGATTTTTACAGCCTTAGGTTTTTCTGTTGCAAATTCAGCCGGATTCTTTAATATCGGGCTTTCTGGACAAGCACTGTGTGGCTGGATCATAAGCATTTGGACCGCGTTAGCTTTTCCAGATCTACCAAAAATCATTCTCTTGCCAATGTGCGTGATTTTAGGTGCACTTGCTGGGGCAATGGCCGCAGCTATTCCAGGATTGTTACGTGCGTTCTTTGGAACAAGTGAAGTTATCGTAACGATCATGATGAATTATATTTTGCTCTATTTAAGTACGTATACACTTCATGAAATAATGCCTGAATCTTATCGTTCAAGTTTAGACTCTTCAAATATGATCAGTGAGAATGCATCTTTACGTATTCCTTGGCTGACCCAGATGTTTGGAGGCTCTCGTGTGAATGGCGGACTCTTCTTGGCACTGATTGCGTTAGTGGTTGTATGGATCGTCATGAAGAAAACAACCTTAGGCTTTGAGATCCGTTCTGTTGGATTGAATCCATATGCCTCTGAATATGCGGGAATGAGTAGTAAACGAACAATTGTCTTATCTATGGTTATCTCTGGTGGATTAGCCGGACTAGGTGGTGTGGTCGAAGGACTAGGAACATATCAAAACTTCTTCGTACAGACAACCTCATTATCCATCGGGTTTGATGGTATGGCCGTGTCATTATTAGGTTCTGGTTCTGCGATTGGGATTTTGTTATCTGCGCTATTATTCAGTGTCCTAAAAATCGGTGGATTAGGAATGCAGACTGGTGCTGGAGTACCATTTGAAATCGTCAATGTATCGATTGCCTTGATCATCTTCTTCGTGGGGATCAACTTCTTGATTCGTTTCCTTATGGCGAAATTCTTCCAAGGGAAAAAACAAGAGGAAATCGTCGCAACGATTGAAACGAAACCAAATCAACAAAATCAAGAAGGAGGAGAGCTGTAATGTCAACAGTAGAACTGATTTCCTTGATCCTTACATCAACACTTGTTTATTCAACACCGTTGATTTTAACCTCCTTAGGCGGAACGTTTTCTGAACGAAGCGGGATCGTCAACGTTGGGTTAGAAGGCATCATGGTGATGGGGGCGTTTAGTGCGGTCGTCTTCAACTTGACGATGAGTGACACATTAGGCTCAATGACTCCTTGGATTGCTATTTTAGTCGGTGGCGTAGTTGGTGTTCTCTTTTCCTTGATCCATGCAGTCGCAACAATCAGCTTGCGCGCAGACCATATCATCAGCGGAACGGTCATCAATTTGATGGCACCTGCTTTAGGTGTATTTTTGATCAAAGCATGGTATGGTAAAGGACAAACAGACAATATCTCACAAAACTTAGGTTACTTTTCATTTCCTGGATTATCTGAGATTCCAGTGATTGGTCAAATTTTCTTTAGAAATACATTTTTACCAGCGTATTGTGCGATTTTAATTGCTGTTATCGCATGGTTCGTCATCTTCAAAACTAAATTTGGTTTACGTTTACGTTCTGTTGGGGAAAATCCTCAAGCTGCAGATACACTAGGGATCAATGTATATGCGATGCGCTATTCAGGTGTCTTGATTTCTGGTCTTCTTGGAGGCATGGGTGGAGCTGTGTTCGCTCAATCGATCTCTGGGAACTTTTCAGCAGGAACGATTGTCGGTCAAGGGTTCATCTCAATGGCTGCAATGATTTTTGGTAAGTGGAATCCACTAGGTGCGATGGGTGCATCCTTATTCTTTGGTTTTGCACAAAGTTTGAGTATCATCGGCGCGCAATTACCAGTGATTTCTTCAATTCCACCAGTTTTACTACAAATTGCGCCTTATCTATTAACGATTATCGTTTTAGTGGCGTTCTTAGGTAAAGCATCTGGACCAAAAGCCAACGGTAAGAATTATATAAAATCCAAATAATCGTTTAGTGATTAAAAAGGGCGGGTTACGGGAAGTTTTTTTCGGCTCGCCCTTTTTACTTTATAAAGAAAATAAATAGAAAGAAGGAATACTCATGTTTAAACGCGTACATTTGATCGTCATGGATTCAGTCGGAATCGGAGAAGCACCTGATGCTGAAAAATTCGGAGATAAAGGTTCGGATACATTAGGTCACATTGCTAAAGAAGCTGGGTTGACGATACCGAATTTGGAGCAACTTGGATTAGGAACGATTCGTCCTTTAGAAGGGGTCGAAGCAGTGCAAGATCATCAAGGGTATGCGACCAAATTGGAAGAAGTTTCTGTCGGCAAAGATACAATGACAGGACATTGGGAAATCATGGGCTTGAATATCAAAACACCATTTCGTGTTTTTCCAAACGGCTTCCCGGATGAATTATTGAAGAAAATCGAAGAATTCTCTGGACGTAAAATTGTTTGTAACGAACCTTATAGCGGAACAGCAGTCATTGACGACTTTGGTGAACATCAAATGAACACCGGCGACTTGATCGTTTATACGTCAGCTGATCCAGTGTTACAAATTGCTGCACATGAAGAAATTATTCCTTTAGAAGAACTTTATCGGATTTGCGAATATGTTCGTGAAATTACAAAAGATGATCCTTATATGATCGGTCGGATCATTGCCCGTCCATATCTTGGTGAGCCAGGTAACTTTACGCGAACAAGCAACCGTCACGATTACGCATTAGATCCATTTGGACATACGGTTTTAGACTCATTGAAAGAAGCCGGCAAAGATGTTATTGCAGTCGGTAAGATCAATGATATTTTCAATGGCCAAGGCATCACCGATTCTGTTCGTACAAAGAGCAATATGGACGGTGTAGATCAATTATTGAATGTGATGAAACAAGACTTCACTGGGTTGAGTTTTACAAACTTAGTCGATTTTGATGCGTTATACGGTCATCGTCGCGATGTGGTTGGTTATGCGCGTGCTATCGAAGATTTTGATTTGCGTATTCCAGAATTATTAGATGCAATGGCTGACGATGATCTATTATTAATCACCGCTGACCATGGGAATGATCCAACTTTCACTGGTACTGACCATACTCGCGAATACGTGCCATTACTTGCTTATAGTAAACAAATGAGTGGGCAAGGTAGTTTACCACAAGGTTATTATGCGGATATCTCTGCAACGATTGCCGAAAACTTTAACGTAGCAGCAACTGAAAATGGCGAAAGTTTTTTAAAACTATTGAAATAACGACGTGCATCATCCATCAATGAATCATCATTGGCTTTATTATGTAAGATAGAATAATCAAAATTTTATATATAGGAGAAAAACAATGAAATTAAATGAGATGTTACAAGAGACGACTGCGTTTATCAAAAGCAAAGGTGTCGGAACGATCGATTTTGGCATGATCTTAGGTTCAGGTTTAGGTGAATTAGCAGAGGAGATCGAAGAAGCAATCGTGATTCCTTATGATAAGATTCCGTTCTTTCCAACTTCGACAGTCGTTGGACATGCAGGTCAACTTGTTTACGGAACACTTTCAGGCAAAAAAGTATTGGCGATGCAAGGACGTTTCCATTTTTATGAAGGTCATTCGATGCAAACAGTCACTTATCCTGTGCGAGTGATGGCTGCGCTAGGCGCGCATTCAGTTGTTGTGACCAATGCGTGTGGTGGCGTGAATGAATCATTTGCACCAGGTGATTTGATGCTGATCACGGATCATATCAACTTTACAGGTCAAAATCCATTGATTGGGCCTAATGACGAAGAAATGGGGCCTCGTTTCCCTGATATGAGTGAAGCTTATACAAAAGCGTATCGCGAAATGGCAAAAGCAGCAGCGACATCATTGGACGTAGAATTAAAAGAAGGCGTGTATATGGGCTATTCCGGTCCAACGTACGAAACACCAGCTGAGATTCGCATGTCTCGCGTGATGGGTGCAGATGCAGTGGGCATGTCGACTGTACCAGAAGTCATTGTTGCAGCTCATAGCGGATTGAAGGTCTTAGGGATTTCTTGTATCACTAACTTGGCTGCTGGTATGCAAGCAAACTTGAATCACGAAGAAGTCGTTGAAACAACTGAGAGAGTCAAACAAACATTTAAATCATTGATCAAAGAAACACTTTCTTTACTATAAAAAATTGATTGAGAGGTCCGGAAATGAGTGTTCATATTGAAGCAAAACCAGGAGAAATCGCAGACAAGATTTTACTTCCTGGCGATCCACTAAGAGCGAAGTATATTGCAGAAACTTTTTTAGAGAATCCCGTTTGCTATAACCAAGTACGCGGTATGCTTGGTTATACTGGAACGTATAAAGGGGAAAGAGTCTCTGTTCAAGGAACAGGAATGGGTATGCCCTCAGCGATGATCTATGCGCATGAGTTGGTCAATTCCTATGACGTAAAAAAATTGATTCGTGTTGGCACATGTGGTGCCTTGTCAAAAGACGTACACGTTCGTGACTTGGTCTTAGCACAAGGAGCCGCGACAAGTTCTTCTATGATCGAAAAGAATTTCAACGCGTTCCATTTTCCACCAATCTGTGATTTTGACTTGTTGTTGAAAGCATACGAAGTAGCGAAAGAAAAAGGTTTTACTACACACGTTGGCAATGTACTATCAGAAGATTCTTTCTACAAAGACGATTTGACAGAGACATTCAAGTTAGCAGAACTTGGTGTGATGGGCGTGGAAATGGAAGCTGCTGCGTTGTATTATCTAGGTGCAAAATACCAAGTGCAAACATTAGCGATCATGACGGTCAGTGACCATCTGATCACCGGTGAAGAAACAACTGCCAGCGAACGTCAGACAACATTCAATGACATGATTGAAGTAGGATTGGAAACGGCGATTCAAGGGTAGTAATTGTAATGAAAGAATTTGATTAAACGTAAAAGTCATAATAGGGAACTATTTTGGCTTTTACGCTTTTTGCGTAAGTGTTACTGTAGGTTACTAGTAGATAAAAAATACAAATGTTATCTGTACAAGATTTTACTAATAGGTTTCTTTCTCTGCACCTTGCTATACAAAAAAAGGAAGGGGTATAATGAAAATAAGTAATACTTAATGTTTTTAGATAATTGAGAAAAGTAGGATGAAAATAACAAACAGTACTTTTACATAGTAAGTTGATAAATTGGAGGGGAGATATAAGAAGATATTGTTTGTTTAATAAATATAAGCATTATATGTTAGGAATGCGATAAGAAAGAGAATGACAGTGTTTTAACTATCTATGCGATTACTGCTTGCTTTTTCAGGAGACGGTGAGAAGGGGGACAAGATGACTCATCGTTCGATTAATTGGTGGTCAAGATGAAGGTAGATCACATTCGGTTAACTCTAAATAAAAGTATCATTCTAACTGTCTGGATAACCATTTTTTGTATAACAAACTTCGGAATAATAATAAGTAAGACCATTCTCATATTATTAGAAAATAACCAATTGATTCTAAATCTGATAATGATTTTATTTATTTACTTACTTTGCATGTCCGAATTAAATCGAGCATTACAAGGTCTGAATCTGTCAATGATGAAACAAGTAGGATTCACTTTGCTACTTTTGTTAGTGATGAATTTTATATATATGGTACTTGTATTTGGTAGTTTTGAAGTAGTCTCACAAAATTACGATAGTGTTGTTCTATTTTCTGTCATAGTGATTGCCCTAATAAGTGAATAGTTTACCGTTACCTATTTTTGAGTATAACTGATTCTAATTGGTTAAAAATAGTGTATGGGTTGGTTTCAACAGGATTGTTTTTCTATGGGCATAGCTTTACATATGGCGGAAATTTATTAGCAATGGTCCAAATTCTATTTTTGACTTTAGCTACAACATATCTATACGTGAAAACCAACAATATATTACCTGCTATTATGTTACATAGCTTATATAATCTATTTGTCCTCTCGCTATTTATGAGCTAATAAATAGCCCAGCTTAGAAAGAATAGCTAGGCTGGGCTATCAGTAAAATGTCTAATATTATGGATCTTTCGAGTTATTCAGAATGGATTACTGATTGATTCATAACCTAAAAAAGGAAATTTAAAGTATACAAAGACAAATCATAACAAACAAGGTATACAGAACTAATCCGATTCTACTTAATTTTGTCTCCTTACCTTTCTTGATCTTGTAATAGTAATAGCTGTATAGCGAGAAGAGATAGACTACCACTATTAAAATCTTTCCTAAGATCATAGCTTTTGAATTGGACTTTGTGTTAGTGTATTCAAACTTGCAATAGGGAACTCATCTGTAGCTGTGATGCGACAGCCACCTTTTGATGATCCAACATTGATCCATTTCTTCATATCAGAATTTGCATCTCTAAAGCGAGTACCTAATATTGTAGAGCCAATTAATCCAAGTAATGCGCCTGCTGGTCCTCCAGCCATTGCTCCTCCGAGAACCCCTACAGATTGTAGTAACGTTGCACAGGTTCCATAGTCGTCGCGAAGATTAGCCATGGAAGATTTTGAAGAAGCAAAAGCATTATAACCCCCTGTTTTAAACATTTCTGAGTAGGAAGCTCTGCCTGAAATATAGACAGTTGATTGCGCCCCATCGTATTTGTTTATTAAGTAAAATGCTTCTTCTTCAGAAAGTGAAGTATTTCCGGTTAATTGTTTTTTTGATTGAATCATTTGATTGAACTCTTGTTCAAACGCTAGCCACGTATCATTTGAAACACGTGTTACAGTAGCTTTTTGTTCTTCTGGAAGCTCGGAAGCATAAGCGGTTAAGGTTGAGGGGAATATGACGGATAAAATACAGAGTAGTCCCAAATTAGCAATAAAATACTTCTTTAACATTTTTTTCATGATCAATTATTCCTTCTTTCCAAAAAAATTATTTATTTTATAATAGTGTTTTTTGTATCAAAGTATGCATTTCTTGTATGTAAAAGTATCCACTATTTTAAAATGCTGAGTTGTTCTATCTCTTGACAACATTAATTGTAGAATAAAAAAATGCTTTTTAAAATAAGCAATGTGAGTTATTTTATTTCTCGTTTTACCTATTTAAAAACGAGTAGGCATGAAATATAATAAAAATAGAGAGTTTTTTTGTAAGCTTTTGTGTTCAATTATTGTGTAATAGAGAACTATCAGGGAGATACAGTTTGGTATAAATATAGTCACTGAATCAACAGAGGAAACTTGAGAAAAAGTTTTCAAGGGAATTTATTGGCTTATCTTCTTAGCTATTCTCCACACCTTATATAAATTACCAATGCTCTTTAGAAATAGCACTGTGTTTTTATTTAGAATTATCGGAGTATTTCATCGATTTAAATCGAAAGGGATGACAGATAGTAATGAAAATTATCTTATTTGATGACCATGAACTTTTTTTACAAAGCCTTGAATTATATTTAAGGAAGTATTTTGATCACTTTGTTACATGTAATCACCGTAAAGATTGTCTTGAAGTAGTCAAGCAAGAAAAACCAGATATTGTGTTGATGGATATTCGGTTAGGTGAGAAAAATGGATTAGAAGAAGGGGAAAAAATACTCAAGTTGTTTCCAGAAACAAAACTAATGTTTCTTTCAGGTAGCACATTGATAAGAAATTATGAAGAAGCAATAAACATGGGGGCAAAAGCATTTGTCAATAAAACAAGTTCAGTGGAAGATCTCGTGACGAAGATTCATCTAGTAAATGGGGGAGATACTATTTTTCCAGAATATGAAAAAATATATGTAAGTTTAACAAAAACGGAAAAAAAAATTTTGCAGTTGGTAGCTCAAGGTAAGAGCCAACAAGAAATTGCTGAAATTATTTATAGTAGTCGACGGACGGTTTCAACTCATATGCAACACATTTTCAACAAGTTAAATGTTCACTCTACCGTTACAGCTGTAGTACGTGGGATTGAGTTAGGAATTATTACAATTGAGATGTAGTTCTTATTTAAAAGTATGAGCATATTTTTTACATAATCATCTTCATCTACTTTATTGAATAGACAATTTCACATTAAGTAGTATATAAGTTTAGATGTCAATCTTACTATTTATTCGTTTAGTTAGATGAGTATTAACAATAAAACATTAAAGAAAGTGGACACTATCGCTTGGGGAATAATGTGGGTAGTGTCTATATTATTTTTTAGTCATTACTTGTATATGAAGAATAAGATTCTTTACCTAGTAACATTGATACTCTGAGCATTAAAGAGCTAAGACTACAGTTTATCCAATGTCTAAAAAAAAACAGCCCCTTCATCTCTTACAATAATAGGAGGTGAGGAGGCTGTCATACTTACAATAGAATATCTATTATAAGTAGTATTTTTTGATGACAGTCAAGTCGTCGTTTAATTCATAAACAAGTGGTTGACCTGTTGGGATTTCAAGATCCATGATGTCTTCATCAGAGATTCCTTCGATGTGTTTTGCTAATGCACGCAAAGAGTTACCATGTGCAGCAACTAAGACAGTTTTGTTGTCTAACAAAGCTGGTGCAATTTCGTCTTGCCAGAATGGCAATGCGCGTTCTAAAGTAACTTTCAAGTTTTCTCCACCAGGTACGTCGCGTTTGTCTAACATTGCATAACGACGATCGTTTGCTGCTGAACCTTCATCAGTTGCTTCCATTAATGGAGGAAGAGTGTCGTATGAACGACGCCAGATGTGAACTTGTTCGTCACCATATTTTTCTGCTGTTTCTTTTTTATTTAATCCTTGTAATTTACCATAATGACGTTCGTTCAAGCGCCATGATTTGATTTGTGGTACCCAAAGTTGATCTGAGTATTCTAAAATCAAGTTACAAGTTTTGATGGCACGAGTTAATACAGAAGTATAAGCAACATCAAATTCGATTCCAGCTTCTTTGATTTTACGTCCGCCTTCTTTTGCTTCTTCGATTCCTTCTGGTGCTAGGTTTACATCTGCCCAACCAGTAAATTGGTTCAATGCATTCCATTCGCTAAGACCGTGACGAGAAAAAACTAATTTTGGCATGTTTAACTCTCCTTTAAAATAAGTGTTATTTCTGAAAATTTCAGTTCTGCCTTATTGTACAATGTTTTTCATAAGATTTCCATTGTAAAATGAAAGCTGTTTGTTTAAAAGACCACAGACGAACTAAAAAAAAGGCTGTAAACAAGCGTTATTACAGAGCTTTCACTCAAAAAACTTGTTTGACAACCTTTTTATCTATTAAGTAAAATAATTTCTGTTTGTTTAGTGTGGGTTCTTTCGATCAATTATTGAAATCAACGGGTTTGTACTTGCTAATTAATTGAATAATTGCTGAAGCTCTTTTTCAGGTAGGTTGATATATTTGTAGCAAGTGCCGACTGAAACGCCACATTTTGAAGAAATAAATTGGATCGTTTCTTTCTTTTCATAGTAGAGACGACGAATTTTTTTGATTGTTTTGGCATCGATTTTTGGTCGTCCGCCGATTTTTCCTTTTTTGCGTGCTTCATCTAATCCAATCAGCGTGCGTTCTTTGATCAATGCACACTCCATCTCAGCTAATCCTTCCATCAATTGGAAGTAGACCGTCCCCATAGGTTCGCGAGTATCGATTTTTTCTGTGATGCTGACTAGATGTAACCCACGGTCTTTAAATAATTTCGTGAATTCTGTTAGTTGTCTTGTCGATTTTCCTAGATGATGAAGCTGGCAAATCACTAATGTATCGCCTTGCTCCATTTTTTCGATGACTTTTTCTAAACAAATGGCGTCAGATAAACTGTCTTTTTGACCATACGTTTCGTGAAAAATTTCGTGACAACCAAAATCAGAGAGTTTTTGCATTTGAGCCGTCGAATCGACATCATTAATAGTTGTACGTGCATAACCGATAATCTTCATGGTGATTCCTTTCTAGCAAAGTTTTCTAAGTGTTTGAGACAAGTAAAAATGTAGCATAAAGTAACTGAAAAAGATAGTTTTTTTAGGCATTTTCAACGAATCTCTTTCGCATTATTTTTGAAAGGGAGTATCGAGTACAGACACGCCATTTTCAGAGGCAACGACAACCTTTGAAACCATATTTAAAAACAAGCCGTGTTCGACGACACCGACTAATTGATCCAAATAAGTCGCTAATTTTTCGGGATCTTCGATTCGTTCTAAATGAAGGTCAATAATATAGTGCCCACTATCTGTTACGACGGTCTCACCAGTTTCTGTTTGACGTAATACAGGCTGATAGTTTTTTTCTTTAAAAAGACGCATCAGTTGTTGAGAACCATAGGGGATGACTTCGACAGGGAGTGGAAAGCGCCCAAGTTGATCCACCATTTTTGATCCATCGACGATCCAGATCGTTTGTTTTGAATAAGATGCAACGATCTTTTCAAATAAAAGAGCAGCACCGCCACCTTTGATCCCCTGAAAATCGGCACTGATTTCATCGGCACCATCGATCGTCAAATCGACGACTGGGACTTCATCAATACTTTTCAAAGGGATACCTAAGCTTTCTGCTTGTGCTTTTGTACCGCTAGAAGTAGTGACACCAGTGATTTTCAATCCTTCTTCGCGCATGCGTCGGCCAATTTCTTCTACCATATAATAGGCAGTAGAACCAGTTCCAAGTCCAACGATCATGCCATCTTCAACAAATTCTGCAGCTTTAATGCCTACTAATTGCTTTAAGTTCATTTCTATCCCTCCAGCATTTTTATAGCTCTTTAACTGCTATTTTAGCTTGATTTAATCGAAAAAGATAGAGAGCATAACACAATTTTTATAGGATAGAAAAAAATGTATATGTTTGGTTGACATTCTTTTTTATCCGTGATATTCTAACCAAGGTGCTTTATCTACAGGTCTCTGTTAAGAGACGTGCTGACTGTTTATCAAAGCATATTTGATAAAGATGCATAACTGCATTTATTTTTTATCGCAAAAAAAGAACCACCTGGATGTGTGGAACTAGATGTGAATCGTGGGAAGGAGGAACTAGGAATGCCTACAATTAACCAATTAGTACGTAAACCTCGTAAATCAAAGGTGGAAAAATCTAATTCACCTGCTTTGAACAAAGGATATAACAGCTTTAAGAAAACTCAAACAAACGTGAACTCTCCTCAAAAACGTGGGGTAGCTACACGTGTGGGAACAATGACACCTAAAAAACCGAACTCAGCTTTACGTAAATATGCTCGTGTTCGTTTGTCAAACTTAATTGAAGTTACTGCTTATATCCCAGGGATTGGTCACAATTTACAAGAGCATAGCGTGGTACTATTACGCGGTGGACGTGTAAAAGACTTACCAGGGGTACGTTATCATATCGTTCGTGGTGCACTAGATACTGCTGGTGTGAACGACCGTAAACAAAGCCGTTCTAAATACGGTACGAAAAGACCTAAAGCTTAATTTTAATTATTTACTACAAATGAAAATCGAACCTACTATATAATAGTCGTTCGATCAACTATGAAGAATATTTCGGAAGGAGGAGTTACGGATGCCACGTAAAGGTCCTGTTGCAAAACGTGATGTTTTACCAGATCCTATTTATAACTCAAAATTAGTAACTCGCTTGATCAACCGTGTAATGGTTGACGGAAAACGCGGTGTTGCTGCTAATATTATCTATAATGCCTTTGATTTGATCAAAGAATCTACAGGTAACGATCCATTAGAAGTGTTTGAACAAGCAATGAACAATGTTATGCCTGTTCTTGAAGTTAAAGCACGTCGTGTTGGGGGTTCAAACTATCAAGTACCAGTTGAAGTTCGCCCTGAACGTCGTACGACTTTAGCGCTACGTTGGGTAGTTAACTACGCTCGCTTGCGCGGTGAACACACAATGGAAGAACGCTTAGCGAAAGAAATCATGGACGCTGCAAACAATACTGGAGCTTCTGTTAAAAAACGCGAAGACACACACAAAATGGCAGACGCGAACCGCGCATTTGCTCATTATCGTTGGTAAGATCCTCTCTGTCTGTCGGCTAATCCCACAGCAGAAAGTCAATTTACAATCGATTTAAACAAAGAGAGGAGTAAGAAAATGGCAAGAGAATTTTCGCTAGAAAAAACTCGTAATATTGGTATCATGGCTCACGTTGATGCAGGTAAAACTACAACAACAGAGCGTATCTTGTACTATACTGGTAAAATCCATAAAATCGGTGAAACTCACGAAGGAGCTTCACAGATGGACTGGATGGAACAAGAACAAGAACGTGGTATCACGATTACATCTGCTGCCACTACTGCGCAGTGGAAAGGTTACCGCGTAAATATCATCGATACACCAGGACACGTAGACTTCACAATCGAAGTTCAACGTTCTCTACGTGTATTGGATGGTGCTGTAACTGTACTTGATGCACAATCAGGTGTTGAACCTCAAACTGAAACTGTTTGGCGTCAAGCAACTGAGTACCGAGTACCTCGTATCGTATTCTGTAACAAAATGGATAAAATCGGTGCAGACTTCTTATACTCAGTAAAATCATTGCACGATCGCTTACAAGCGAACGCGCATCCAATCCAATTGCCAATCGGTTCTGAAGATAACTTCACAGGTATCATTGACTTGGTAACGATGAAAGCAGAGATCTACACAAACGATCTAGGCACAGACATCCAAGAAACTGAAATTCCTGAAGAATATGCAGAACAAGCACAAGAATGGCGTGAAAAATTAGTCGAAGCTGTTGCTGAAACAGACGAAGAACTAATGATGAAATATCTTGAAGGTGAAGAAATCACTCAAGAAGAATTGATTGCCGGTATCCGTCGTGCAACAATCAACGTTGAGTTCTTCCCTGTGTTAGCTGGTTCAGCATTCAAGAATAAAGGGGTCCAATTGATGTTGGATGCTGTTCTTGATTACTTGCCATCACCACTTGATATTGAAGCAATCAAAGGTATTGACTCAAAAACAGACGAAGAAACAACTCGTCCTGCAGATGACGAAGCTCCTTTTGCTTCATTAGCATTTAAAGTAATGACTGACCCATTCGTAGGTCGTCTAACTTTCTTCCGTGTCTACTCTGGTGTCCTTGAAAGTGGTTCATACGTATTGAACGCATCAAAAGGCAAAAAAGAGCGTATCGGTCGTATCCTACAAATGCACGCAAACACACGTCAAGAAATCGACAAAGTGTATTCAGGTGATATCGCCGCTGCTGTTGGATTGAAAGATACAACAACAGGGGACACATTGTGTGCATTAGATGCACCAGTTATCCTTGAATCAATCGAATTCCCAGAACCAGTTATCCAAGTCGCTGTTGAGCCTAAATCAAAAGCTGACCAAGATAAAATGGGTGTTGCGTTGCAAAAACTTGCAGAAGAAGATCCTTCATTCCGTGTTGAAACAAACGTTGAAACAGGTGAAACAGTTATCTCAGGTATGGGTGAGTTGCACTTGGACGTATTAGTAGACCGTATGAAACGCGAATTTAAAGTTGAAGCAAACGTTGGTGCGCCTCAAGTTTCTTACCGCGAAACATTCCGTGAAGCAACAAAAGCGGAAGGTAAATTTGTACGTCAGTCTGGTGGTAAAGGTCAATACGGTCACGTATGGGTTGAATTTACACCAAACGAAGAAGGAAAAGGCTTCGAATTCGAAAACGCAATCGTTGGTGGTGTGGTTCCACGTGAATACATCCCAGCAGTTGAAAAAGGATTAGAAGAATCAATGAATAACGGTGTTCTTGCTGGATACCCATTAGTGGATATCAAAGCAAAACTTTACGATGGTTCATACCATGACGTCGATTCAAATGAAACAGCGTTCCGTGTTGCTGCATCAATGGCTCTAAGAGCTGCTGCAAAACACGCACGTCCTGTGATCCTTGAACCAATGATGAAAGTTACGATTACTGTACCAGAAGATTACTTAGGTGATATCATGGGACACGTAACAAGCCGACGCGGACGTGTCGAAGGAATGGAAGCACACGGTAATTCACAAATCGTTAATGCAATCGTTCCATTGGCAGAAATGTTCGGATACGCGACTACATTGCGTTCAGCAACTCAAGGTCGTGGTACATTCATGATGGTATTTGACCACTACGAAGACGTACCGAAATCTGTTCAAGAAGAAATCATTAAGAAAAACGGCGGAAAAGCTGAATAATTTCTTAAAGCAAGGTAGTCTCGTGAAGAGATTTATCTAGAGACTGTATTTTTTATGCAGTTTCGTGTAAAATAACTTTTGATGATACGGGCATGTGATCGGCAATTTTGTCTATCACATACCTATCAGACAAATAAAAATTAAACTGTAATTTTAGGGAGGATATTTTAAAATGGCAAAAGAAAAATTTGACCGTTCGAAACCACACGTTAACATTGGTACTATCGGACACGTTGACCATGGTAAAACAACTTTAACAGCTGCAATCACAACTGTACTATCTAAGAAAAACGGCGGCCAAGCAATGGCTTACGATCAAATCGATGGTGCTCCTGAAGAACGCGAACGCGGAATCACTATCTCAACAGCTCACGTTGAGTACGAAACTGACGCACGTCACTATGCTCACGTTGACTGCCCAGGACACGCGGACTACGTTAAAAACATGATCACTGGTGCTGCTCAAATGGACGGAGC
This sequence comes from Enterococcus mundtii, assembly GCF_013394305.1. Taxonomy (NCBI): domain Bacteria; kingdom Bacillati; phylum Bacillota; class Bacilli; order Lactobacillales; family Enterococcaceae; genus Enterococcus; species Enterococcus mundtii. Next base: position 1,671,494 of record NZ_AP019810.1, read on the forward strand.
AATCTTAGTTGTTTCTGCTGCTGACGGCCCTATGCCTCAAACTCGTGAACACATCCTATTATCTCGTCAAGTTGGTGTACCATACATCGTTGTATTCTTGAACAAAGTAGATATGGTTGATGACGAAGAATTACTTGAATTAGTTGAAATGGAAGTTCGTGACCTATTAACAGAATACGAATTCCCTGGTGACGATGTTCCTGTAATCGCTGGTTCAGCTTTAAGAGCTTTAGAAGGCGACGCTTCATACGAAGAAAAAATTCTTGAATTGATGGCTGCAGTTGACGAATATATCCCAACTCCAGAACGTGATAACGACAAACCATTCATGATGCCAGTTGAGGACGTATTCTCAATCACTGGTCGTGGTACTGTTGCTACAGGACGTGTTGAACGTGGACAAGTTCGTGTTGGTGACGTTATCGATATCGTTGGTATCGCAGAAGAAACAGCTCAAACAACTGTAACTGGTGTTGAAATGTTCCGTAAATTATTAGACTACGCTGAAGCAGGCGATAACATTGGTGCGTTATTACGTGGTGTTTCACGTGAAGACATCCAACGTGGTCAAGTTTTAGCTAAACCAGGTACAATCACACCTCATACAAAATTCTCTGCAGAAGTATACGTGTTGACTAAAGAAGAAGGTGGACGTCACACTCCATTCTTCACTAACTACCGTCCACAATTCTACTTCCGTACGACTGACGTAACTGGTGTTGTTGAATTACCAGAAGGAACTGAAATGGTTATGCCTGGCGACAACGTAACAATGGAAGTTGAATTAATCCACCCAATCGCTATCGAAAACGGTACTAAATTCTCAATCCGTGAAGGCGGACGTACAGTTGGTGCCGGTGTCGTTACAGAAATCAAAGCTTAATTCATTTTAAGCCTAACAAAGTAACATTTATTCGGACGTTGAAGTTCGAGGTAAGGATCTTGATCCTTTGCCTCGAACTTTTTTTATTTCAGCAAACAATTGATTAGAGGAGAGGCTATGAAAGAGAGGAATATCCAAAAATATTCTTAATATGTAGTGAATTGCCTTTTTCCTCTAAATAGGAGAATGGAAATTGGAAGGAAAAACCACAAATCCTTCTATAAAAAAGAGGAGGATTTCTCTTTTTTTAATTGAATGAAAATTTATGAAAATAAATTGTTTTTTACAGCAAAAAAACCTTGCGTTGTGAATTTAGATATATTATAATGACAAAGGTGCGTTTACCTTAGGTGAATGGCACAGACGAAATCAAAATGATTTTGTCGGCTAAGAAACGAGAGGTTGCGACACGCCCGGACGCTTTGCCACGAACGAGCGTGACGGAAATTTTCGTGGAGCTATGTCTACTTTTCAAAATAGGCGAAGGAGGGAACAAGATGGCAAAACAAAAAATTCGTATCCGTTTAAAAGCGTATGAACACCGTATTTTAGATCAATCAGCGGATAAAATCGTGGAAACTGCAAAAAGAACTGGAGCTGGCGTTTCTGGTCCAATTCCATTACCAACTGAACGCAGTCTTTACACAGTTATTCGTGCGACCCACAAATACAAAGATTCACGCGAACAATTCGAAATGCGTACACACAAACGTCTTATCGACATTGTGAACCCAACACCAAAAACAGTTGATGCTTTAATGAAGCTTGACTTACCATCAGGTGTTAACATCGAAATCAAACTATAAAAACTAAACTAATAATAATGGAGGTGTACTCATGACCAAAGGAATCTTAGGGAAAAAAGTGGGAATGACACAAATCTTCACTGAATCTGGCGAATTAATTCCAGTTACTGTTGTAGAAGCTACGCCAAACGTAGTACTACAAGTAAAAACAATGGAAACTGATGGCTACGAAGCTATTCAAGTTGGTTACCAAGACAAACGTGAAGTTTTATCAAACAAACCTGCGAAAGGTCATGTTGCAAAAGCAAACACGGCTCCTAAGCGCTTCATTCGTGAATTCAAAAATGTTGAGCTAGGAGAATATGAAGTAGGAAAAGAAATTACAGTTGATGTTTTCCAAGCAGGAGACATTATTGATGTAACAGGTACTACGAAAGGTAAAGGATTCCAAGGGGTTATCAAACGTCACGGCCAAAGCCGCGGACCAATGGCTCACGGTTCTCGCTACCATCGTCGTCCTGGGTCAATGGGTCCAGTTGCACCTAACCGTGTATTCAAAAACAAACGTCTTGCTGGCCGTATGGGTGGCAACCGCGTAACTATCCAAAACTTGGAAGTTGTACGTGTAGATGCTGAAAGAAACGTAATCTTGATCAAAGGTAACGTTCCTGGAGCGAAAAAATCATTAATCACTATCAAATCAGCTGTGAAAGCTAAATAATAGTAGGAAGAAAGGAGGAACTAAGGAATGCCGAATGTAGCATTATTCAAACAAGATGGAAGCCAAAACGGTGAAATCACTCTTAACGAAGAAATCTTCGGAATTGAACCAAATGAAAGTGTTGTTTACGACGCAATCGTTATGCAACGCGCATCATTAAGACAAGGAACACATGCGGTTAAAAACCGTAGCGCTGTTCGAGGCGGTGGCCGTAAACCATGGCGTCAAAAAGGAACTGGTCGTGCTCGTCAAGGATCAATCCGTTCACCGCAATGGCGTGGAGGTGGCGTAGTCTTCGGACCAACACCACGTTCTTACAGCTACAAACTTCCTAAAAAAGTTCGTCGTTTAGCAATGAAATCTGTATTATCAGAAAAAGTTGCAGAAAACAACTTGGTAGCAATCGAAGGATTAAGCTTTGATGCACCAAAAACAAAAGAATTCAAAGAAGTTCTTGCTAAATTATCTATTGACTCTAAAGTATTGGTTGTACTAGAACCTGGTAACGACTTTGCAGCTTTATCTGCACGTAACTTATCAAACGTTTCTGTAGTAACTTCTGACAACGTTAGCGTTCTAGATGTTGTATCAAATACAAAAGTTTTAGCAACACAAACTGCTCTTACTCAAATTGAGGAGGTGCTTGCATAATGAACTTACTAGACGTAATCAAACGCCCAGTGATCACTGAGAAATCAATGCTTGCCATGGATGACAAGAAATATACTTTCGAAGTAGACACTCGCGCAAACAAAACTTTAGTAAAACAAGCGGTTGAAGCTGCTTTTGACGTGAAAGTCAAAAACGTGAACATCGTGAACGTACGTGCGAAATTCAAACGTATGGGCAAATATGCAGGATATACAAAAAAACGTCGCAAAGCGATCGTTACATTGACTGAAGATTCAAAAGAAATCCAATTATTCGAAGCTGCTGAATAAGCAACACTCGATAACTGATTAAATTAGGAGGGGAAAACGTGGCGATTAAAAAGTACAAACCTACCACAAATGGCCGTCGTAACATGACAGGTTCTGATTTTGCTGAAATCACAACATCAACACCTGAAAAAACATTGTTACAGCCATTGAAAAACCATGCTGGACGTAATAACAACGGCCGCATCACTGTACGTCATCAAGGTGGCGGACACAAACGCCAATACCGCGTGATCGATTTCAAACGTAACAAAGACAACGTTGTTGCTACTGTTCAAACGATCGAATATGATCCAAACCGTTCAGCTAACATCGCGTTAGTACATTATGAAGATGGAGTGAAAGCTTACATCTTAGCACCAAAAGGACTACAAGTTGGAATGAAACTTGTTTCAGGTCCTGAAGCAGATATCAAAGTCGGAAATGCTCTTCCTTTAGAAAACATTCCAGTTGGTACTGTGATCCACAATATTGAAATGAAACCTGGTAAAGGTGGACAATTGATCCGTTCTGCTGGTACAAGTGCTCAAGTACTTGGTAAAGAAGGCAAATACGTATTGATCCGCTTGAACTCTGGTGAAGTTCGCATGATCTTAGCTGCATGCCGTGCAACAATCGGTTCTGTAGGTAACGAACAACACGAACTTATCAATATTGGTAAAGCTGGCCGCTCTCGTTGGATGCGTAAACGCCCAACTGTACGTGGTAGCGTAATGAACCCTAACGATCACCCACACGGTGGTGGTGAAGGTAAAGCTCCAATCGGACGTAAAGCTCCAGTTTCTCCTTGGGGTCAACCAGCTCTTGGTTACAAAACTCGTAACAAGAAAGCTAAATCAGACAAACTTATCGTTCGTCGTAAAAATAAATAATTACTTTGACCATGTGTCGCACATTTTGAGAGGAGGTTCACCATGGGTCGTAGTTTAAAGAAAGGGCCTTTCGTTGATGAGCATTTAATGAGTAAAGTTGAAGCTCAAGCAGGGGCCGAAAAGAAAAAAGTAATCAAAACTTGGTCTCGTCGTTCGACAATTTTCCCAAGTTTTGTTGGATATACCATCGCAGTATACGATGGACGTAAACACGTACCAGTTTACATCCAAGAAGATATGGTAGGACACAAATTAGGTGAATTCGCACCAACTAGAACTTATCGTGGGCATGTCGCTGACGACAAGAAAACGAGACGCTAATTCGAGGGGAGGATAAAAGCAAATGGCAGAACAAATCACATCAGCTAAAGCAACTGCAAAAACAGTTCGCACTTCACCTCGTAAAGCGCGTCTAGTAATTGACCTTATCAGAGGTAAAAGTGTTGCGGATGCAATTTCAATTTTGAAATTCACACCAAACAAATCTGCTGGGATCATCGAGAAAGTATTGATGTCAGCAATTGCAAATGCAGAAAACAACTTTGACTTAGATGTTGAGAACTTGGTAGTATCTGAAGCATTTGTTAACGAAGGACCAACAATGAAACGTTTCCGTCCACGTGCAAAAGGTTCAGCTTCACCAATCAACAAACGTACAAGTCATATCACGGTAGTCGTATCAGAAAAATAAGGAGGGATAATCTGTGGGTCAAAAAGTACATCCAATTGGAATGCGTGTAGGCATCATCCGCGACTGGGATGCAAAATGGTTTGCTGAAAAAGAGTATGCAGAGTTCTTACACGAAGATTTAAGAATCCGTAAATTTATTTCAACTAGACTTGCTGATGCTGCTGTATCAACAATTGAAATCGAACGCGCAACTGGCCGCGTAAACATTTCAATCCACACAGCTAAACCAGGTATGGTTATTGGTAAAGGCGGATCTGAAGTCGAAAACCTAAGAAAAGAATTAAACAAATTAACTGGTAAAAGAATCCATATCAACATCGTGGAAATCAAAAAACCAGATTTAGATGCTAAATTAGTAGGTGAAGGAATTGCACGTCAATTAGAAAACCGTGTTGCATTCCGTCGCGCTCAAAAACAAGCGATCCAACGTTCAATGCGTTCTGGCGCTAAAGGGATCAAAACTCAAGTATCTGGACGTCTAAACGGTGCGGATATCGCTCGTTCAGAAGGATACTCAGAAGGAACAGTTCCTCTTCACACTTTGCGTGCGGATATTGATTACGCATGGGAAGAAGCAGATACAACATACGGAAAACTAGGAGTTAAAGTGTGGATCTATCGTGGAGAAATTCTTCCAACTAAAAAAAACACTGAGAAAGGAGGGAAATAAACATGTTAGTACCTAAACGTGTAAAACACCGTCGTGAATTCCGCGGAAAAATGCGCGGTGAAGCAAAAGGCGGAAAAGAAGTAGCATTCGGTGAATACGGCTTACAAGCTGTTGAATCACACTGGATCACAAACCGTCAGATCGAAGCTTCTCGTATTGCTATGACTCGTTACATGAAACGTGGCGGGAAAGTATGGATCAAAATTTTCCCTCATAAATCATATACATCTAAAGCGATCGGCGTTCGTATGGGTAAAGGTAAAGGGGCTCCTGAAGGATGGGTTGCACCAGTAAAACGTGGTAAAATCATGTTTGAAATTGCAGGCGTTTCTGAAGAAGTAGCTCGTGAAGCATTACGTTTAGCTTCCCACAAATTACCAATGAAAACTAAGATCGTAAAACGTGAGGAAATGGGTGGTGAATCGAATGAAGGTTAAAGAAATCAGAGAATTAACCACTGCCGAAATGCTTGATCAAGAAAAACAATTAAAAGAAGAATTGTTTAATCTTAGATTCCAATTAGCAACAGGTCAATTAGAAAACACTGCACGTATTAAAGAAGTACGTAAATCGATTGCACGCATCAAAACAGTTTTGCGTGAACAAGCTAAGTAATTATGGAAGGAGGCCATTAAGCGTATGACTGAAGAAAGAAATCAACGCAAAGTTTATCAAGGTCGCGTGGTATCAGACAAAATGGATAAAACAATTACCGTTGCTGTCGAAACAAAGAAAAACCACCCTATCTACGGTAAACGTATGAACTATTCTAAGAAGTACAAAGTACATGATGAAAACAACACAGCAAAAGTTGGCGACATCGTGAGAATTATGGAAACTCGTCCATTATCAGCTACAAAACGTTTCCGTTTGTTGGAAATAGTCGAAGAAGCAGTTATTATCTAATAACACGAGATTTTCCTATATAGATTGAATGCAAAATCTGAAAGGAGGATACACAACGTGATCCAAGCAGAAAGTCGTTTAAGAATCGCTGATAATTCAGGCGCACGTGAAATTTTGACGATCAAAGTCCTTGGCGGATCTGGTCGCAAAACTGCGAATATCGGTGATGTGATCGTTGCTACGGTTAAACAAGCAACGCCAGGTGGGGTTGTCAAAAAAGGTGACGTCGTTAAAGCCGTTATCGTTCGTACAAAATCAGGAGCTCGTCGTGCAGACGGTTCATATATCAAGTTTGATGAAAATGCTGCAGTGATTATTCGTGATGATAAAAGCCCTCGTGGAACACGTATCTTTGGGCCAGTTGCACGTGAACTACGTGAAAACAACTTCATGAAGATCGTTTCTCTAGCACCAGAAGTTTTATAATCTTGAGACACTTAACAAAGGAGGTGCGAAACAGTTATGTTTGTTAAAAAAGGCGATAAAGTTAAAGTGATCACCGGTAAAGACAAAAACAAAGAAGGCGTTGTATTAGCAGCGTTTCCTAAACAGGATAAAGTAGTTGTCGAAGGTGTGAACATGATCAAAAAACACCAAAAACCTTCTCAAGCTGCTCCTCAAGGTGGAATTGTTGAGATGGAAGCGCCACTTCACGTTTCTAACGTGATGGTCATCGACTCTACTGGTGTAGCTGGCCGAGTTGGCTACAAAGAAGTAGACGGAAAAAAAGTCCGTGTTTCTAAAAAAACCGGTGAAGTTTTAGATAAATAAAAAGTTTAAGGAAGGAGGGTCTTACTGAATGAACCGCCTAAAAGAAAAATATCTTAAAGAAGTAACTCCATCATTGATGGAAAAATTTGACTATAGCTCTGTTATGCAAACACCTAAAGTTGAAAAGATCGTCATCAACATGGGTGTTGGTGATGCGGTATCAAACGCTAAAAACTTAGACAAAGCAGTTGAAGAACTAACTTTGATCACTGGACAAAAACCAATGATCACAAAAGCTAAAAAATCAATCGCTGGATTCCGTTTACGTGAAGGAATGCCAATTGGAGCAAAAGTTACCTTACGCGGAGAAAGAATGTACGAATTTTTAGATAAATTAGTATCAGTTTCTCTACCACGTGTACGTGACTTCCATGGTGTAAGTAAAAAAGCCTTTGATGGTCGTGGAAACTACACTTTAGGTATTAAAGAACAATTGATCTTCCCAGAAGTAGATTATGATTTAGTAGATAAAGTACGTGGTATGGACATCGTCATTGTAACGACAGCGAACACAGATGAAGAATCTCGTGAGTTGTTGACACAATTAGGCATGCCATTCCAAAAATAATTAAAGGAGGCGAACTACGTGGCTAAAAAATCAATGATTGCTAAAAACAAACGTCCTGCAAAACATTCAACACAAGCTTACACTCGTTGCGAACGTTGCGGACGTCCACATTCAGTTTATCGTAAGTTCCATCTTTGCCGTATTTGCTTCCGCGAACTTGCCTATAAAGGTCAAATTCCCGGCGTGAAGAAAGCTAGCTGGTAAAAAAGTAAATTCGCATAAGAAGGAGGTAAAAGTTCAATGGTCATGACAGATCCAATTGCAGATTTTCTAACTCGTATCCGTAATGCAAACATGGTTAAACATGAGGCTTTAGAAGTTCCTGCATCAAAAATTAAACGTGACATCGCTGAAATCTTGAAACGTGAAGGTTTCGTCCGTGATGTTGAATATATCGAAGATGACAAGCAAGGCGTGATCCGCGTTTTCCTAAAATTTGGTAAAAGCGGCGAACGTGTTATTACAAACTTAAAACGTATTTCTAAACCAGGCTTACGTGTTTATGTTAAAGCTGGCGAAGTGCCAAAAGTTTTAAATGGCTTAGGTATCGCTATTATTTCGACTTCTGAAGGTGTTGTCACTGATAAAGAAGCTCGTGAGAAAAACATCGGCGGCGAAGTTATCGCTTACGTATGGTAATCAAGTAGAATCTACAAGGAGGTGTCTTTAAGTGAGCCGTATTGGAAATAAGATCGTTGTGATCCCTGAAGGTGTAACTATCACTCAAGATGGAAACAACGTTACAGTTAAAGGACCAAAAGGGGAATTGACTCGTACATTTTCTGCTGATATCAAAATGAATATCGAAGGAAATGAAGTGACATTCACTCGTCCAAATGACAGTAAAGAAATGAAAACTATCCATGGAACAACTCGTGCTAACTTCAACAACATGGTTGTAGGTGTTAGTGAAGGTTTCCAAAAAGGATTAGAATTAATCGGGGTTGGGTACCGTGCGCAAATGCAAGGAACAAAACTTGTATTGAACGTTGGTTACTCACATCCAGTAGAAATCACACCACCAGCTGGCGTGACTGTTGAAGTCCCATCTAACACACAAGTAATTGTGAAGGGTGCGAACAAAGAAGAAGTTGGCGAATTAGCTGCGAACATCCGTGGTACTCGTCCTCCAGAACCTTATAAAGGTAAAGGTATTCGTTATGTTGGCGAATTCGTGCGCCGTAAAGAAGGTAAAACTGGTAAATAATCGTTTCGAAAAATTTCATAGAAGCCAGCAGCAGGAAAAAAGGATTTTGCTGAAGTATTTCTTCATTAAGAGAGAGTTTACTTGTGCCGCAGCTTCTATTTTTTCAAAACTGATCATTTCTACTGTCTGACAGTAGAAAAAATAAAAATAAAGAGGTGACAATTGTGATTACAAAACCAGATAAGAACAAAACACGTCAAAAGAGACACCGTCGTGTACGTAACACTATCTCTGGTACTGCTGAGCGCCCACGCTTGAACGTTTTTCGTTCTAACAAAAACATCTACGCGCAACTTATTGATGACGTAGCGGGTGTAACGCTAGCAAGTGCCTCTACCTTGGATAAAGAAATTTCAGGTGGAACAAAAACAGAAGCAGCACAAGCTGTCGGTAAATTAGTTGCTGAACGCGCAACTGAAAAAGGCATTAAAGTCGTAGTCTTTGACCGTGGTGGATACCTTTACCATGGCCGTGTGCAAGCTTTAGCTGAAGCTGCTCGCGAAAATGGACTAGAATTTTAGAAGAAGGAGGAATACCATTCATGGTTTATATCGATCCAAAACATTTGGAATTAGAAGACCGCGTTGTTGCAATTAACCGTGTAACAAAAGTTGTTAAAGGTGGACGTCGTCTACGTTTTGCTGCTTTAGTTGTTGTCGGTGACAAAAACGGACACGTAGGATTTGGTACTGGTAAAGCACAAGAAGTACCTGAAGCGATCCGTAAAGCAATTGAAGATGCGAAGAAAAACTTAGTTGAAGTACCTATGGTTGGTTCAACAATCCCACACGAAGTAATCGGTGCTTTTAGTGGTGGTAGAATCCTAATGAAACCTGCTGTTGAAGGTTCTGGGGTTGCTGCTGGTGGACCAGTTCGTGCCGTATTAGAATTAGCAGGGGTAGCAGATATCACTTCTAAATCTTTAGGCTCAAACACACCAATCAACGTTGTTCGCGCAACTGTTGAAGGTTTGAAACAATTAAAACGTGCTGAAGAAGTTGCAGCTCTACGCGGCAAATCAGTGGAAGAATTAATCGGATAAGGAGGACAAACATAATGGCTGAATTAAAAGTAACTTTAAAACGCAGTATTATCGGACGTCCTCAAAACCAACGCGATACTGTTAAAGCGTTAGGTCTTACAAAGATTAACAGTTCTGTGGTTAAGCCTGCTAATGAAGCAATCAAAGGCATGATCAACACTGTTTCTCACTTAGTGGACGTTGAAGAAGTTTAATTAAACAAATAAAATAAGAACTAGGACAATTAAGGAGGTGCCAAACCTATGAAACTTCATGAATTAAAACCCGCTGAAGGTTCACGCCAAGTACGTAACCGTGTTGGTCGTGGTACTTCTTCAGGTAACGGAAAAACTGCCGGACGTGGTCAAAAAGGACAAAAAGCTCGTTCAGGCGGTGGTGTACGTCTAGGATTCGAAGGGGGACAAACACCATTATTCCGTCGTTTACCAAAACGTGGATTTACAAATGTTAACCGTAAGGACTACGCAGTCGTTAATTTAGATGTCTTGAATCGCTTTGAAGACGGAGCTGAAGTAACTCCTGTTGCTTTAGTAGAAGCTGGAATCGTGAAAAACGAAAAAGCTGGAATCAAAGTTTTAGCTAACGGAGAATTGAACAAAAAGTTAACTGTGAAAGCAGCTAAATTCTCAAAAGCAGCACAAGAAGCAATCGAAGCGGCTGGTGGCTCTGTTGAGGTGATCTAATGCTTAAACTATTAAAAGACGCTTTTAAGGTCAAAGATATTAGATCGAAAATCCTTTTTACTGTATTTGTTCTCTTTGTTTTTCGTTTAGGGGCACATATCACTGTTCCCGGCGTAAATGCAAGCTCATTACAAGACCTATCTAGCTTACCGTTTTTCAACATGTTGAACTTGGTAAGTGGTAGTGCAATGCAAAACTTCTCGATCTTTTCGATGGGGGTTTCGCCTTACATTACTGCTTCGATCGTTATCCAATTATTACAAATGGATATCGTGCCACGTTTTGTGGAATGGTCGAAACAAGGTGAAGTTGGTCGTAAAAAGTTGAATCAGGCAACAAGATATTTGACGTTAGTATTGGCATTTATCCAATCTGTCGGTATCACAGCAGGATTTAACCAATACGCTCAATTAGGTTTTGTCAACAATCCAAATGTCTCTACTTATGTAACGATCGGTTTGATCTTAACTGCAGGAACGATGTTTGTTACTTGGTTGGGTGAACAAATCACTGAAAAAGGTATCGGTAACGGTGTGTCAATGATCATCTTTGCAGGGATCATTTCAAGATTACCGGAAAGTGTACGTGAAATTTATGAAGATTACTTCGTAAATATCAATTCTTCCGATATCTGGAGATCTGCAATTTTCGTTGCCATCTTACTAGTTGCGGTTCTAGCAATCGTGACATTCGTAACATTTTTCCAACAAGCTGAACGTAAGATCCCGATTCAGTACACAAAACGTATAGCAGGTGCGCCAACAAGTAGTTATCTACCGTTGAAAGTAAATGCTGCTGGGGTAATTCCGGTTATCTTTGCAAGTTCATTTATTGCGACACCAAATGCTGTGTTACAAGCGTTAAGTGGCCGATTCGGATCTGAAAATTGGTATAAAATAATGATGGAGATCTTTAACTATAATACGGTGCCTGGCGCAACGATTTATACGGTATTGATCGTCGCATTTACATTCTTCTATGCCTTTGTTCAAGTAAACCCTGAGAAATTAGCGGAGAACTTACAAAAGCAAGGAAGCTATATACCAAGTGTACGCCCTGGTAAGGGAACTGAAGAGTATGTCTCAAGCTTATTGATGCGATTAAGTACAGTCGGAGCACTATTCCTTGGTTTAGTGGCGTTATTACCAATCATTGCACAAATGATTTGGGATCTGCCACAATCAATCGGGTTAGGTGGTACAAGTCTGTTGATCGTGATCGGTGTGGCTTTAGAAACTGCGAAACAGTTAGAAGGCTTAATGCTGAAACGTAAATATGTTGGCTTTATTGAGTAAGAAAGCGTGTTGAGGTTTTTCCTCAACACACGTTCTCACATTTATTAGGAGGGAAAGCAATGAACCTCATTTTAATGGGGCTGCCAGGTGCAGGTAAAGGAACACAAGCTGAAAAAATCATTGACGCTTATGGGATTCCTCACATCTCAACAGGAGATATGTTTCGTGCAGCTATCAAAAATGAAACAGCTCTTGGCTTGGAAGCAAAGTCTTATATGGATAAAGGTGCATTAGTTCCTGATGAAGTAACAAATGGAATCGTAAAAGAGCGTTTAGCAGAACCCGATACAGAGAAAGGCTTCTTATTAGATGGATTTCCTCGTACAATCGAGCAAGCAGAAGCTCTAAATGCAATGTTAAAAGATTTAAATAAACAAATTGATGCTGTCATCGATATCCACGTGGGTGAAGAAGTTTTGGTTGAGCGTTTAGCAGGCCGCTTCATTTGCCGTAACTGTGGAGCAACTTACCATAAAATTTTCAACCCTACAAAAGTTGAAGACACATGTGATCGTTGTGGTGGGCATGAATTCTATCAAAGAGAAGATGATAAACCTGAGACGGTTAAAAATCGTCTGGCTATCAACATCAAAAATAGTGAACCAATCTTGGCTTATTATAAAGAACAAGGTTTGCTACACACTATCGATGGTGATCGTGAAATCGATGCTGTATTTACTGATGTCCAAAAAATCATTGAAAAATAGCACGATTGCCCGTAGCCGACTTGCATTAAGCAGTTACTCTTGTCAAGTTCAATAAATTATGATAGAATATGTCAGTCCGACTTCTAGAGAATCCTCTAGATGATCCATTTTGAGAATTTTGAGGTGGGAACTGCAGTTTCCGCCATTTTATCGTGTGAAAATGCGAAACAAGTACAAGGAGGTACTGTGCGTGGCAAAAGAAGATATGATTGAAGTCGAAGGTACAGTCGTCGAAACTTTGCCGAATGCAATGTTTAAAGTTGAACTAGAAAACGGACACCAAGTTCTTGCTACTGTTTCAGGTAAAATTCGTATGCACTACATTCGTATTCTACCTGGTGACAAAGTGACGGTTGAATTGTCTCCATATGATTTAAACCGTGGCCGTATTACTTATCGCTTTAAATAATTGTACTCCGTAAAACTACAGGAGGTATTATCATGAAAGTAAGACCATCAGTAAAACCAATGTGTGAACATTGTAAAGTAATTCGTCGTAAAGGACGCGTTATGGTGATTTGCCCAGCAAATCCAAAACATAAACAACGTCAAGGATAAATGGAGGTGCACTAAATATGGCTCGTATTGCAGGAGTAGATATTCCTCGTGATAAACGTGTAGTAGTTTCACTTACTTATATCTATGGTATTGGTAACACTACTGCGAAACAAATCTTAGCTAATGCTGGCGTATCTGAAGATGTTCGCGTTCGTGAATTAACGAATGAACAAACAGATGCTATCCGTGCAGAAGTAGATAAATTAAAAGTTGAAGGGGATCTTCGTCGTGAAGTGAACTTAAACATCAAACGCTTGATGGAAATCGGTTCTTACCGTGGAATCCGTCACCGTCGTGGATTGCCTGTTCGTGGACAAAACACGAAAAACAATGCACGTACTCGTAAAGGCCCAGCTCGCGCTATCGCTGGCAAGAAAAAATAATTCTTAAGTGAAGGAGGTTAAATCTTCATGGTAGCAAAAAAAGTGAATCGTAAACGCCGTGTGAAAAAGAATATAGAAGCTGGGATTGCACATATCCACTCTACATTCAACAACACAATCATCATGATCACTGATACTCACGGAAATGCTTTAGCGTGGTCATCAGCTGGTTCATTAGGTTTCAAAGGAAGCAAAAAATCAACTCCTTTTGCCGCTCAAATGGCAGCAGAAACAGCTACAAAAGCAGCAATGGAACACGGATTAAAAACTGTTGAAGTAACAGTTAAGGGACCTGGTTCTGGACGTGAAGCAGCAATTCGTTCATTACAAGCAACAGGTTTAGAAGTGACTGCAATTCGTGACGTGACTCCAGTTCCTCATAATGGTGCCCGCCCTCCAAAACGCCGTCGTGTTTAATGAGTGCCTCTCATTTTGAGTTCTATTAGTAACGTCATTGAACAAGACACTTTTCGTTTTGAAAGGGGTAAAGATAAGAATGATTGAGTTCGAAAAACCAAGAATCGCAAAAATTGATGAAGAAAAAGATTATGGCAAGTTCATCGTTGAACCTCTTGAAAGAGGGTATGGGACTACTTTAGGGAATTCCCTACGTCGTATTTTATTATCTTCTTTGCCAGGTGCTGCCATCACTAATATTCAAATCGATGGTGTACTGCATGAATTCTCTACCATCAAAGGTGTTAGAGAAGACGTCACTCAAATCATCTTGAACATTAAAGGTTTAGCACTGAAAATGTATGGTCAAGAAGAAAAAACCCTTGAGATCGATATTACCGGACCTGCTACAGTAACTGCTGGCGATATTATCGTTGATAGTGAGGTAGAAATTCTTAACAAAGATATGTACATCTGCAGTGTATCTGAAGGTGCTACGTTCCATGCTCGCCTAACGGTGAAACCAGGACGTGGTTATGTTCAAGCAGATGAAAACAAAAAAGAAGATATGCCAATTGGTGTTCTTCCAGTCGATTCAATCTACACGCCTGTACGTCGTGTCAACTACCAAGTAGAAAACACACGTGTTGGACATCGTGAAGATTTTGATAAATTGACAATGGAGATCTGGACAGATGGTTCAATCGAACCATTGGAAGCAATGAGTTTATCTGCAAAAATCATGACTGAACATTTAGACATCTTTGTCAACCTAACTGATGAAGCGAAAAACGCTGAAATCATGGTCGAAAAAGAAGAAACACAAAAAGAAAAAATGTTAGAAATGACGATTGAAGAATTAGACTTATCTGTTCGCTCTTATAATTGCTTAAAACGTGCAGGAATCAATACTGTACAAGAACTTACGAATAAATCTGAGCCAGAAATGATCAAAGTCCGTAACTTAGGACGTAAATCATTGGAAGAAGTTAAAGCAAAATTGCATGACTTAGGTTTAGGTTTACGTAAAGAAGATTAAACCTTTTACGAAGGAGGGAAACCAACGTGAGTTATCGTAAACTAGGACGCACATCTAGCCAACGTAAAGCGATGTTGCGTGATTTAACAACTGACTTATTAATTAATGAACGTATTGTGACTACAGAAGCTCGTGCGAAAGAAGTTCGCTCAACTGCTGAAAAAATGATCACTTTAGGCAAACGCGGAGACTTACATGCACGTCGTCAAGCTGCGGCTTTCGTACGTAATGAAGTTGCTAGCGTGCGTGAAGAAAATGAGGAAATCGTTATCGAATCAGCTTTACAAAAGTTATTCAACGATATTGCACCTCGTTATGCTGAACGTCAAGGTGGCTACACTCGTATCTTGAAGACAGAACCAAGACGCGGAGACGGAGCACCAATGGTTGTCTTAGAACTTGTCTAAAATCACACTAATAACATCACTTTATGGATGATTCTTTTAGAGTGTTATGATGTTGGAAGTTACTTATTCCGAGTCTAGCTCAGCGCTGCTCCCCAAGCGATTCGTTTGGGGAGTATGCACTCATCATAAAGTGTTTTTTTGTACCTTCAATTAACTGTCAAGACAGTCTTGAAGGTATAAAAAAACATTTTAAAAATCAGAAATGATTGAAAACTAAGCAGTTTTTTGATAGGGTTAATAGGAACTTTAGGATGAAGAGGGAGTACTTATGGAGCCGATTATTGAATTAGGAAAGATTAATTACAAATACCAACCAGAAGATTTACGACCAGCATTGAAAGATGTTTCTTTCACGATCAATAAAGGAGAATGGATCGCGATTATCGGGCACAATGGTTCTGGTAAATCAACGCTTGCAAAAACGATCAATGGCTTACTCCTTCCTGAGTCTGGGACGGTCAAAGTTGGTAATCAAATACTAAATGAAGAGAATATATGGACGATCCGCCAAAAAGTCGGCATGGTCTTTCAAAATCCGGACAATCAATTTGTTGGATCAACAGTAGAGGATGATGTGGCCTTTGGTTTAGAGAATCAAGGAATTCCTCGAGAAGAAATGATCGTTCGAGTGAAAGATGCTCTTGAAAAAGTTCGAATGTCTGATTTTGCGACAAGAGAACCGGTTCGTCTTTCCGGTGGACAGAAACAACGTGTGGCGATTGCCGGTGTTGTAGCCCTCCGACCAGAAATCATCATCTTGGATGAAGCAACAAGTATGTTAGATCCTGAAGGTCGTGAAGAAGTCATCACAACGATCAAAGAAATCAAAGAGGAAAGTCAACTGACCGTTATTTCAATCACGCATGATATTGATGAAGCAGCTAATGCAAATCGTATTTTCGTGATGAAAGAAGGCGAACTAGTGAATGAAGGAACACCGAAGGAGATTTTCTCTGCCGGACCTGAACTAATCAATCTAGGGTTAGATTTGCCTTTTCCTGAAAAACTAAAAAGTGCCTTGAAAGAACGTGGCATTGAAGTGCCTAAAGAATACATGACAGAAGAAAGGATGGTGGATTGGTTATGGACATCCGTTTTGAAAAAGTAAACTTTACGTACCAACCGAACACACCATTCGAGCAACGAGCTTTATTTGATATTGACTTGTTGATCAAAGAAAACAGCTACACTGCATTAGTGGGTCATACTGGAAGTGGGAAATCCACCTTGCTTCAGCATTTGAATGCGTTGATCAAACCGACGGAAGGAACCGTCCAAATCGGCGATCGTCAGATCAAACCCGATACAGATAATAAAAATTTGAAACCGATTCGAAAAAAAGTCGGTATTGTTTTTCAATTTCCAGAGGCACAGTTGTTTGAAGAAACGGTCGCAAGAGATATTGCGTTTGGCCCAAAAAACTTTGGTGTAAGTGAGGAAGAGGCGACTCTACTGGCAAAGGAAACCTTAGAACAAGTCGGCTTAGATGAGACGTATTTAGAACGCTCGCCTTTCGAGCTGTCAGGTGGTCAAATGCGACGTGTAGCGATTGCCGGTGTTCTAGCTATGAAACCCGAAGTTCTCGTCTTAGATGAGCCAACAGCTGGGTTAGATCCACAAGGAAGAAAAGAAATGATGGATATGTTCTGGCGTTTGCATAAAGAACAGCAAATCACGATTGTATTAGTCACCCATTTGATGGATGATGTGGCAAACTATGCCGATTTTGTTTATGTATTGGAGAAAGGTCGCATTGTTAAGTGCGGAGAACCAAAAGAAGTCTTCCAACATCTTGAATGGTTAAAAGAACGGCAGTTAGGGGTACCAACAGCCACTGAGTTTGCAGAGGAACTACGTGTAAAAGGCATCCATTTTGATGAATTGCCGATTACTGCAGACGCATTAGCGGACCAATTGGTCAAAATGGTGGGAGGTACTGCTCATGATGAATAAATTGATTTTTGGTCGTTATATGCCTGGAGACTCATTTATCCATCGGTTAGATCCACGTGCAAAGTTATTGGCAAGTTTCTATTTTATCGGCATTATCTTCTTAGCCAATAACTGGCAGACATATGCCTTATTAGCGGCGTTTACCTTATTTGCTGTTTTCTTGTCAAAAGTAGATATCAAATTCTTTATTCGAGGTATCCGTCCATTGATCTGGTTGATCCTATTCACTGTAGGCTTACAAGTACTGTTTACAAGTGGTGGAGAAACGTATTGGAGTTGGGGGATTTTCAATATCACTCAATTTGGTGTCATGAACGGACTATTTATTTTTTGTCGGTTTGTTTTGATCATCTTTATGTCCACTTTATTGACACTGACAACGCCGCCTTTAGAATTATCCGATGCGATCGAATATTTGTTACGACCATTGAAAGTTGTTCGCTTTCCAGTACATGAAGTATCGTTGATGCTTTCGATCGCTTTACGTTTTGTGCCGACATTGATGGACGAAACCGAAAAAATCATGAATGCACAGCGCGCGCGTGGTGTTGACTTTGGCGAAGGAAGTCTAGTGCAAAAAATGAAAGCGGTGATTCCTTTACTGATTCCGCTATTTGTCAGCAGTTTCAATCGTGCGGAAGATCTAGCTACAGCGATGGAAGCAAGAGGCTACCAAGGTGGGGAAGGTCGGACAAAATACCGTATCCTTCACTGGCACTTACAAGATACTATTGTTATGGTTGCTTTTGGGCTTATGACCATCGTACTAGTGTTTATCCGTAGCTAAACTTATCAAAGATGAATGAGAACAGGGGAAGATGAATGGTACGCTATAAAGCAATCATTGCCTATGATGGTACCCAGTTCAATGGTTTTCAGAAACAACCTAACGGACGAACGGTCCAAGAAGAACTGGAAAAAACCTTAAAGAAGATGGCAAATGGAAAAGAAATCACGATTTTTGGATCTGGACGGACAGATGCAGGGGTTCATGCAATCGGTCAAGTCATCCACTTTGATTATCCAGAAGAGCGACCTTTGGAACGTATGCGTTTTGGGTTAGATACGCAGTCGCCAGAAGATATTGCTGTAAAAAGTGTGGAGATTGTGCCAGAAACTTTTCACGCACGCTATCTAGTGAAAGAAAAAACCTATCAATTCAAAGTAGATATCGGAAAACCACGTAGTCCCTTCCGTAGACATTATGCAAGCTATTTTCCTTATCCAATAGATGTAGCAAAGATTGAACGAGCATTGCCTGATTTACTTGGTACGCATGATTTCACTTCGTTTTGTGCTTCTGGAAGTTCTATTGAAGATAAAGTACGGACTATCTATGAAGCCAGTTTACAGGTCAATGAAGCAGGCGATGAGTTGACGTTTACGTTTCGTGGTGATGGCTTCCTTTATAAAATGATTCGCATTTTAGTTGGAACGTTGTTAAAAATAGGCAACGATCGTTTGCCAGAAGATTGTCTGCCGGAAATCATTGCAAAAAAAGACCGCAATGCAGCAGGTCCGACTGCTCATCCGGAAGGGTTATACCTATACGAAGTAAAATATGAATAGCATACAAGAAAAAAGCGTTTCGGCAATCACCGAAACGCTTTTTTTATCTTACGCGACGACGTTCACGTCTTGGACGGTGATCATCGTTTTCGTTTATAGGATCAATAACGCCGCGAAACGGCTGACGTTTACGAAGGTACCATAGATACAAGATAAACAAGGCAATACATCCAATAAAGAGAAGTAAGCCAGGAATGAATCCTTTTGGCATGTAACTAAAAGTAATCGTATGTTCACCTTCAGGAACTTCCACCATCAAAAAGGCATCTTGGAATTTCTTCACAGGAACTTTTTCGCCATCGATTTTAGCGGTCCAACCACCATCATAAGGGATAGTCGTGGCTATCATCGTTTTTTCAGTCGCGGTTACTTTTCCTGTAGCTGTTCGACCGGTAGTAGTCATCTCTACACCGTTATTTCTGATTTGGTTGATTGCGGCTTGATACGCTACGACATCAAGTCCGACCACTTGTGGTTCCATAAAGCTGACTTCTTTGGTCCCATAGAAGCTTGCAGTGAAGGTAACTGTTGTGTCTTGTGGGTAATAACCTAAATCATAATATTGGCCAGTAATGTTAATTTGAGATTTTCTAGATACGCCATTGACGGTAATAGTTGCTGTAGAGCTTTCTAACTGTGCGAAATTCGTTGGAAACAGGCTGAGATATGCTTGGGTATTCGCAGGTACTTGGACTTCCCAAGTCAATTCTTTTGGTTGATTATTCGCTGTTTCACTATAAGTGACCCCATTTGTCGTTGTTGTGATCTTCGTGTTCTGTTGACTTTTTAGGGTTGGTTTGTAAAACGTAAAGAATGATTGATTCAACCCAGAAAGAGCATTCATCAAATTTGTTTGACTAGTTAGATTATCACCTATCGGCTGTTCGATCTTATTGATCGTCAAAGGTGCTTTAAAGGCTAATGGCACAGCATTACTATTTTCGTACAAAGTATAGTTGTCCGTTTGTTCGACGGATTGGAAGCCGTATTTATTAAAGCTACTGTCGTTTTTAGCAATATTGTATTTGATTCCCGTAAATCCATCCATCAACAAGGTGTTATTATTGTAGCGAATGTTCAAATTTGTTCCTCTAGAACGGAAGCCTAAAGTATCCAAGTAAGAGGAAGAGTTACGATTTCTGATTGAGGAGAACATACTGATTCCACTATAACCATAATTGATCGAATCATTCGGTGAAACAGGATCAAGGTTTTCTAATCGATAAAACGTATCGGAATCCTTTTTCGAGGCATCAACTAACGTTTTGATTTCAGGATAAGGTTCGGTATACAAACTTCTTGAGGCATAATTCCAATCATCGAGAATGCCATGGATCATACTGTTGGTATTGACTGCGGCTTCTGCTGTCATCAATAGTAACAGAAGAATACTCAAACGTTTCAGATCAAATGGGTGTTGTTGGAATAAACCAATCGTCAATGCGTAGAGCGCTAAAAAGACTAACGTCAAAACAAAGGATGTGAGCGTGACATACGTGTAACTGCCATCTGGTTTGATTCCCCATGCTGTAGCAAAAGCAGTAGCTAGTACAATGATGACGCCTAGCAATCGCTTCTGATCCTTCTCCTGTAGCTGTTCCCAACTATGAGCCGCTAACAAGAGTACGAGAAATGAAAAGAGATAGGCATAACGGAATAAGAACATATTTGGTGCGTGCATCCCATGCCAGAATAAATTCAAAGGAACGAAATAGAAGCTAGCAATCAAGATCGCGAATAGCCCACCGAACAACAACTTATTTTTCAAGGGGAATTTGCGACTGACAAAATACAAGAGGCATAATGCTAAAGGAAACAACCCAGCATAGATAAATGGGATCGATCCATATTTCGTCGTGTCATAAACACCCACCATGTTTTTCATCAATAAATCTAAATAAGAAGTTGCTTCCGTCTTCAATGAAGTGATCTGCGTCAACGCTTCGCCATTGGCACGTAGATCGAGAATGGCAGGCAGGATGATCACCATCGATGCACCTCCTGCTAATAAAGAGGTGATCCCATAAGGTAAAATCGTTCCTTTGTACCTCCGCCAATTCGTCAGTAGTCGTGTAACAAAGTATAAAAAGGAGAAGACCCCGACCATGAAGCCCATATAAAAACTGGATAAGAACAAAAGCAAGTAACTAACAAACAATAAAATAGGTTTCTTTTGGTCCATCACACGATGGATACCTAAAATGATCAGAGGAAGATAGACGAAGGTGTCTAACCACATGATGATCTCTGAATGGGCAGTGATAAATGAAATCGACGCATAACTGACACTTAATGCGACTTGCCCCCAATGTGGAATGCGATAGGTACGCGCTAGAAACCAGAAGGATAAACCTGCTGAACCAACCTTTAGTAAGGTGATGAGATACAAGGCATCTGGCATCAATTGATTCGGGAACAATAAAACGAGTGGTGTGAAAAGTCCACCTAAATAATAAGAAATCAATGATAGATAATTTAAGCCAAGTGAGGCATTCCACGTGTAAAAAATGCTTTGTTTCCCTAACAACATATTACGGAAGCTTGCATGAAAGTTTGAAAATTGTGAGAAAGCATCACTAGCCAAGATGCTCCGATCACTTCCTGGATAAATACCGATACTTAAATAAACCAATAAAAGAATCAGCAAAGGGATAAAGAAGCTAGCAGCTGCATAGCGGCCGTTTTCTTTTAAGAATTTTTTCAATGTTGTTTTCATTACAATTCAGTCACCAAATTTCTATTTGAAGTTATCATTAGTTTATCACATTCATGATTTTACTTGCTGAAAATACAACCAAATTCATAAAAAAATTACATTTGAAATTAAATAACATTTGTGAGTTTAAATTACATTTACATTAAGAAAATAACACAAAATAAGAAAACACTTTCTACTTTAAAATAAAGTGTTGACAGGCGTTTGCAAATACGTTACGTTTTATTTGTAACAATTATAAAAAAACATATACTTATCACTATCTGAGGGATAGTGGCACATAAAAGAAGACTTAAAACAATTATCTGGGTGATTGATTGTTTTAAGCCTTTTTTATTTTTTCTTCTTAAGTTTCATGTAGTTGAGGAAATGTCTCTCATTTGATAATGATTCGCAAAAAATAAAAACCGTTCATTTTGTTGAACGGTTCAAATCATTTCATTCAATTATACGCGTTCAACTTTTCCTGATTTCAACGCACGAGTTGACACCCAAACTTTTTTAGGTTTGCCGTCAATCAATACGCGAACTTTTTGTAAGTTAGGTTTAACTGTACGTTTTGTTGAGTTCATCGCATGTGAACGGTTGTTTCCACTTTTTGTCTTGCGACCTGTAAAGTAACAAACTTTTGCCATGTAAATTTCCTCCTTTGCCTTGATTTGGAGCAATAGTAAATTCAGCTCATACCAGAATAACATATCATATGGCGTAGGAATTTGCAAGCATATTTTCATAGAATTGATTGACATTTTCAGTGATTAATTGTAACGTGAACAAAGTCTTTTCCTAATTTTTTTCAATGGTTTTTGAGTACTTTAAGGGAACAACCTTTTATTTCGGTTGACGCTATGATAAAATGTGATAGTAGAAAAATGGGAATATTTTACCCGTTAAGGAGGCTCATTCATGGCTGTAAAAATTCAAACGTCAGCTGGAACCATTGAAAT
Organism: Enterococcus mundtii; assembly: GCF_013394305.1. Lineage (NCBI taxonomy): Bacteria > Bacillati > Bacillota > Bacilli > Lactobacillales > Enterococcaceae > Enterococcus > Enterococcus mundtii. The sequence continues at coordinate 1,694,162 of NZ_AP019810.1, forward strand.
TACCAATGATGTCATCGCAACAGTTGTTGGTGGTGCCGCAACAGATGTATTTGGTGTTGTAGGAATGGCTAGCAAGAATCAAATCAAAGATAATATCACTGAAATTTTGCGTAAAGAAAATTACTCAAGAGGAGTAGTTGTCCGCCAAGAAGCTAATGGGATCGCAGTAGATGTTTATACAATCATTAGTTATGGCACAAAAATTTCAGAAGTTTCTCGTAATGTCCAAGAAAAAGTGAAATATAACTTGGAGACTTTACTAGGTGTTACAGCCAATTCAGTAAATGTCTTCGTGCAAGGTGTTCGTGTACTGCCAGACTAGGCAGGAGACTTGCTGACTGTTCAGCAGTCGATCTGAAGGAGGATTATCTAGGTGAGTGTAACAGAAATTAGTGCAAGCCAATTCCAGGAAATGGTTCAGTCCGGTGCGAATCGGCTACAAAAAAATGCAGAATACGTCAATTCCCTAAATGTATTCCCGGTTCCCGATGGAGATACCGGTACCAATATGAATTTATCAATGACAAGTGGTGCAAAAGCCGTTGTTGATTCTACCTCTGAAAAGGTAGGAGAATTAGCAGCGCTGTTATCTAAAGGTTTATTGATGGGGGCAAGAGGAAACTCTGGGGTTATTTTATCTCAGTTGTTCCGTGGTTTTTCAAAACAAATCCCTGATGTGACTGTTTTGACAGCAACAGATTTAGCTGCAGCTTTTACTCATGGGGTCGAAACAGCTTATAAAGCAGTAATGAAACCTGTCGAAGGAACGATCCTGACAGTCGCAAGAGAAGCTGCCAAAGCTGGTGAGAAAAAAGCAAAATCAACAGATGATGTGATCGAAGTCATGACTGCGGTCGTTAAAGGTGGGAAACGTGCGTTAGCAAAAACACCTGATTTATTGCCTGTATTAAAAGAAGTAGGCGTTGTTGATAGTGGCGGTCAAGGACTATTATTCGTATACGAAGGTTTTTTAACTGCGTTGAATGGTGAATACCAAGCAGACGAGGTCTATGAACCATCTCCTGCTCAAATGGACGATATGGTAAATGCAGAGCATCATCGTAGTGTGCAAGGTCAGTTAGCAACTGAGGATATCCATTATGGTTACTGTACAGAAATCATGGTGAAGATCGGTGAAGGTCCAACTGTAGATAGTACATTTGATTATGAAGAGTTTCGTAACTATCTAGATGGCCTTGGGGATTCCCTGTTAGTGGTCAATGACGATGAAATCATCAAAGTACACGTTCATACAGAAAACCCTGGGGAAGTCATGAATTACGGACAGAAATTTGGTTCCCTAGTGAAAGTCAAAGTGGACAACATGCGTTTGCAACATGAAACGATCTTAGAACATGACCAAGCCCCTTCAGCGCCGGTCGCACAAACGAAGCCTCGTGTACCTTACGGGATCGTTGCCATCGCAGCCGGAAAAGGTGTGCAAGAGTTATTTGAAAGTCTAGGAGCAAACTACGTGATCAGTGGTGGACAGACGATGAATCCAAGTACGGAAGATATCGTGAAAGCGATCAATGAAGTGAATGCAGATAAAGTCATCATCTTACCGAATAACAAAAATATCTTTATGGCAGCTGATCAAGCGGCTGAAGTGGCTGAACTTCCAGTTGCTGTTGTTCCATCAAAAACAGTTTCTCAAGGATTGACAGCGATGTTGTCCTTCAATGAACAAGCAACGTTAGAAGAAAATAAAGAAACGATGACAGATGTGCTTTCAAGTGTTGTCAGTGGTCAAGTGACACATGCGATCCGCGACACGATGATCGACGGAGTGAAAATCACAGAAGGTGATTTCTTAGGGATGATCGATGGGAAAATCGTGATCTCTAATCCAGAAATCTTAGCGACATCACTTGCTACATTAGAGCAAATGATCAACGAGGATACTGAGATCGTCACGATATTAACCGGAGAAGACGGGTCTGCAGAGCAAGCACAAGCATTTGCGGCTCAACTGAGCGACAAATATCCTGAGTTAGAAATCGAGATCCATCAAGGAGATCAACCTGTCTATCCTTATTTATTTTCTGCTGAATAATACAGCCTGAAGCCGATAGATAAAGCAGAAAATCATTTGAAAGGATCTTCGGTCAACGATTTGCAAATCGTTGACCAAGTTCCTTTTTTTGTTAAAGGAGGGAAATCTTATGCGTTCGTTAGCTGATCCAGTCACAGTGCTGGCAGGTGTTGGTCAAAAAAGAGCGGATAGCTTGGCTAGTCTAGGCATCCATACAATCGAAGACTTATTAACTTACTATCCTTTTCGTTATGAAGATATCCAAGAAAGAAATCTAAACGAAATCCAAGACCAAGAAAAAGTTACATTAAAAGGGTTAGTTGTCTCTCCGCCAGTAATGAGTCGTTTTGGCTACAAAAAAAGCCGTCTGCAGTTTCGAATGATGCAAGAACATGAAGTATTCAATGTTTCTTTCTTCAATCAGCCCTATTTGAAAGATAAAGTCATTTTATCTGAAGAAATCGCAGTTTATGGGAAATGGGATGCGAAACGTAAAGCACTAAATGGGATGAAGATCCTTGGTTCGCAAAGTCCAGATGATTTCTCTCCGATCTATCATGTCAACAAATCCATTCGCCAAACGACACTGGTCGATCTGATCCGTCGAGGGTTTAGTGAGTATGGTGATTTGATTGAAGAAAATTTACCACTATCTTTAATTGAAAAATACCGTTTGCTTGATCGTCCAACTGCTGTAAGAAGTATGCATTTTCCGCAAAATCATGAGGAAAATCATCAAGCCAAACGACGGATTGTTTTTGAAGAATTCTTTTTTTTCCAGATGCAGTTACAAGGACTGAAAAAAGCCGAAAAGTCTGAAAAGAATGGCTTAGAGATCCTTTATGATGTGGAACGATTAAAACAATTTACGAAAAAGTTGCCGTTTGAATTAACGACGGCACAAAAACGTGTCACTAATGAAATTTGCCGTGATCTCCGTAATCCACACCATATGCAGCGTTTGTTGCAAGGGGATGTGGGAAGTGGAAAGACCGTTGTTGCTGCGATTGCTTTATATGCGACAGTGACTGCTGGCTTTCAAGGAGCGTTGATGGTCCCAACAGAAATATTGGCGCAACAACATGTGGAAAGTTTATCCCAATTATTTGACCCAAATGAAGTGACCGTTGCGTTATTGACCGGATCAACGAAAGCAAAAGAACGTCGCGAGCTATTAGAACGGTTAGAAAATGGGGAAATCGATATCGTTGTGGGAACACATGCACTGATTCAAGAAGGTGTCGCATTCCAAAATCTGGGTTTAGTGATCACCGATGAGCAACATCGTTTTGGCGTGAACCAACGAAAAGTATTGCGTGAGAAGGGTTGGCGTCCAGATGTGTTGTTTATGACTGCCACCCCTATCCCTCGAACTTTAGCAATTACAGCATACGGCGAAATGGATGTATCTGTAATCGACGAGCTTCCCGCTGGACGGATTCCGATCGAAACAAGATGGGTCCGAACACCTCAATTAGATAGCGTGCTAGAATGGACCTATAAAGAATTGCGCAGAGGGCATCAAATGTATGTGATTTGTCCATTGATTGAGGAGTCCGAAGCGTTAGATGTGAAAAATGCAGTGGAAATTTACGAAAAACTTCGTGAGTTATTTGCACCAGAATATGAAGTTGGCTTGTTGCATGGTAAAATGAAGAATCAAGAAAAAGATCAGATCATGGAAACATTCAAAGAAAATCAACTCCAGATCTTAGTGTCAACCACAGTGATCGAGGTCGGTGTCAATGTGCCGAATGCAACGGTCATGTTGATCATGGATGCGGATCGTTTTGGATTAGCTCAGCTGCATCAGTTGCGTGGGCGTGTCGGTCGAGGAAGTGAGGCTTCTTATTGTATCCTCGTGGCAAATCCGAAAAATGAACTGGGTGTCGAACGAATGAAAATCATGACAGAGACCACGAATGGCTTTATCTTGAGTGAAAAGGATTTAGAATTACGAGGGCCTGGAGAGGTATTTGGCTTCCGTCAATCCGGCTTGCCAGAATTTGCGATCGCAGATCTAGTAACAGATGGGAATGTCTTAGAGGTTGCCCGTGAAGAAGCTGCGGCAATCTGGCAAATCAAAGACTGGCAGTTATTACCTGAATATCAACCATTAACAGCCAAGTTGCAATTAGGCGAACAAGATAATCGTTATTTTGATTAACAGATTATCAATACTTTCAAAATGATGACAAGGAGTGGAAATAATAATGAGAATTGCAGTAGATGCAATGGGCGGAGATCACGCACCACAAGCCATTGTGGAAGGAATCGCTCTAGCACAAAAAGATTTCCCTGAGTTGGAATTTGTTCTTTACGGTAAAGAATCAGAGATCAAAAAATATTTGACAGACGAAAAAAATATCACAATCGTCCATACTGACGAAAAAATCAATAGTGATGACGAACCAGTTAAAGCGATCCGTCGCAAGAAAACTGCTTCAATGGTTTTAGCTGCCCAAGCAGTTAAAAATGGGGAAGCAGATGCGATTTTTTCAGCAGGAAATACAGGAGCCTTACTAGCAGCTGGCTTGTTTATTGTTGGACGCATCAAAAACATCGAACGCCCTGGACTAATGTCCACATTGCCAGTTATTGGCAAAGAAGGCGAAGGGTTTGATATGCTAGATTTAGGTGCAAATGCAGAAAACAAACCAGAGCATCTTTTACAATATGGTATTTTAGGGTCATTTTATGCAAGAAAAGTTCGTGGTATCGGACGACCTCGTGTCGCATTGCTCAATAATGGGACGGAAGAGACTAAGGGCAGTGAATTGACAAAACAAGCCTTTGAACTTTTGCAAAATGAAACAAGCTTGAACTTCATTGGCAATGTGGAAGCGCGTGACTTACTAAATGGTGTGGCAGACGTCGTAGTAACCGATGGTTTTACCGGAAATGCAGTGTTGAAATCCATTGAAGGCACAGCGATGAATATGATGACCTTATTGAAATCTGCCATCTTGAATGAAGGCATCAAAGGTAAAATGGGTGCATTACTGCTAAAAGACGGTTTGCGCTCTTTGAAATCTGAAATGGACTATTCAAAACATGGAGGAGCTGTTTTATTTGGATTGAAAGCACCAGTTATCAAAACGCATGGTGCAACTGGACCAGATGCAGTTCGCTATACGATCCGTCAAATCCATACAATGCTTGAAACCAATGTTGTAGGACAACTGGTGGAGCAATTTGAGAAAAAAGAGGACTAAATTTTCTACGAATTGACAAGCTGATGGAGAAAAAAGGGTGGACATTCCAAAAAATTGTCAGTAAAATTAGCTATGGTGAAGAAAACGTAGTAGTTCTAAGAATTGTGGGGGTGAAAAAATTGACGCGCGAAGAAGTATTTAATAAGGTAGCTAAAATCATTTCAAATCACTTTGAAATGGATACAGACAAAGTGACAGATGAATTGAACATTAAAGATGATCTGAAAGCTGATTCAATTAGTATCATGGAATTTGTTCTTGAACTGGAAGATGAATTCGGTACAGAGATCTCTGATGAAGATGCTGAACAAATCGAAACAGTCGGCGGTGCCGTGGATTATATCAGCAAACACTTGAAATAAATTGAATAAATACACATCAACTGATGAATGAATTGGCAAAAGCCAATTTCAACTCAAAGCCAAGAAGTCAGAAATAGTTTAGCTATTTCATGGTTTCTTGGCTTTTTCAGTCATAATTATTTAAAAAAAAGAGTTTTTTTAAAGAGAAGAAATATGTCACAACATTCGATAGAAAGAGGTAGTTTCACAACATATCTATTTCGTATGTATTGTATAATTATGCTTTTATAAAATATGACACCTCTTAGGTTAAAACTGTTTTTTATATAAAAAGTGATTTTTGCAGATTTTTATAATGATTCTTAATTTATAAAAATAGTAGGATAAAGAGAAGGTTAGCCACATACCTCATTTTTTTTTAATCTTCTTTAGGAGCTGACATAGCTACGTAAGATTTTTCAGACAATTCTGGCAACAGTGTGAAATAATCTTGCAATATAAAACGGTTTTCTATATAATTATTAATAATTAATTACACACTCCTTAGAATGCTACTTATTTAATTTTTTTTGCTAAGTTGTTATTCAGTGTAGGATTATTTTTTTTATTAAAAACTTCCATCGAGGGAGCAGAGAGGGGTATTCGATTGTCAGATAACCAATTATTAGATGTTCAGAACCTACACACAGGCTTCCGTCTAAAAGATGAATACTACGATGCAGTAGACGACGTTTCTTTTACTTTAGATAAAAACGAGATCTTAGCCATCGTTGGTGAGTCTGGTTGCGGGAAAAGTACGTTAGCTACAACGATTATGGGATTATTAGATCCTAACAATACAAAGATCACAGGGGAGATCATGTACAATGATTTAAATTTAATTGAATTAAATGAAACATTGTATAACAAGATCCGCGGAAATGATATTGGGATGATTTTTCAAGATCCATTATCTGCACTAAACCCTTTGATGAGAATTGAAGACCAAATCAAAGAAGGTTTGTCTTACCATACAAAAATGACTGCTGAGCAAAGACAAGCACGTGCATTAGAATTACTAGAACAAGTAGGGATTCCGAATCCTGCACGAGTTGGACGTCAGTATCCTCATGAGTTGTCAGGTGGGATGAGACAGCGGGTGATCATCGCGATTGCGATTGCATGTAAGCCACCGATCATTATCGCGGATGAACCAACGACTGCCTTGGACGTAACGATCCAAGCACAGATCCTTGACTTACTGAAAGATTTACAAGAAGAAACTAAAACTGGGATCATCTTGATCACACATGATTTAGGTGTCGTAGCTGAAATGGCGGATCGTGTTGCTGTGATGTATGGTGGACAATTTGTTGAAGTTGCAGGAGTCAAAGAGTTATTTGAAAATCCAAAACACCCATATACACAATCATTGCTAAATTCGATTCCACAAGAAGGAAATCACGAGGCAGAGTTACATGTGATTGAAGGCGTAGTCCCTTCATTAAAAAATATGCCACGAACAGGTTGCCGATTTGCGCCACGGATTCCTTGGATCCCAGCAAGCGCTCACGAAGAAAATCCAGTCTTGCATGAAATCGCACCGAATCATATGGTACGTTGCTCATGTTATAAACATTTCCACTTTAGAGACGAAAAAGGAGAGGTGTAGATGTCAGAATTAATTACAATCAAAGATTTGAAAGTTCACTATCCTATTCGCAGTGGGTTTTTCAACCGAGTAACAGACCATGTCTATGCAGTAGACGGTGTCGATTTTATTATTGAAAAAGGAAAAACATACGGACTAGTTGGAGAATCAGGTTCTGGGAAGTCCACAACCGGAAAAGCGGTTGTCGGCCTAGAAAAAGTGACTTCTGGCCAAATCATGTATGAAGGAAAAGACGTCACGAAAAGAAGTAACCGCAAAAAAATCGGCTACAACAAAGACGTCCAAATGATCTTTCAAGATTCAATGTCTAGTTTAAATCCTAAAAAACGAGTACTGGACATTATCGCTGAGCCGATCCGTAACTTTGAACGCTTGAGCGATCAGGAAGAAAAGAAAAAAGTCAAAGGCTTATTGGACATCGTTGGGATGCCAGAAGATGCGTTATACAAATATCCTCATGAATTTTCTGGTGGACAAAGACAGCGTTTAGGGGTTGCCCGAGCAGTAGCAACGAATCCTAAATTGATTGTTGCTGATGAACCTGTATCTGCCCTAGACTTATCTGTTCAGGCACAAGTATTGAACTTTATGAAACGCATCCAACAAGAATTTGGTTTGAGCTATTTATTCATCTCTCATGACTTGGGTGTCGTAAAACACATGTGTGACAACATCGCGATCATGTACAAAGGTCGATTTGTTGAAATCGGTACACGAGAAGATATCTATAATGATCCGCGCCACATCTACACAAAACGCTTACTATCTGCGATTCCACGAATTGATGTAGACAATCGGGAAATACAAAAACAAAACCGACGAAATGTTGAACGTGAGTATATCGAACATCAAAAAGATTACTACGATACAGCAGGGCGAGTGTATGATTTACGTACACTAACCACTACACACAAAGTAGCGTTGAAAGATGGAGGTGCTAGCTAATGTGGAAAACGATTCTACGAAGAGTTCTTTTGATGATCCCACAAGTGATCATTCTTAGTGTGTTGATCTTTATGCTAGCGCAAGCCATGCCTGGAGATCCGTTTACAGGATTGATCAACCCAAACCAAGATCCAGCTGTGATCGAGCAGATGCGTCAGGCAGCGGGCTTGAATGATCCTTGGTATGAACAATATTTCCGTTGGGTCGGAAATGCCTTACAAGGTGATTTTGGACAAAGTTTCTTGTATAAGCGTTCGGTTTCCTCTTTGATTGGAGAACGAATCGTCAATACTTTATATTTATCTATTTTAACTGTTATTATTACGTACTTGATTGCTGTACCACTAGGTATGTTAGCTGGTCGATACCAAAATTCGATTTTGGACAAAGCTGTTGTTATTTATAACTTCTTCAGTTTTGCTGTTCCATTATTCATTTTCGGATTGATCATGTTGTTTGTTTTTGGCTATCGTTTAGGTTGGTTCCCAACAAGTGGTTCTCAGACTTTAGGTTTCCAGGGAGGATTTTTCGCTCAATGGATGGATCGATTGCAATACATTTTATTACCATCGATCACACAGGCCTTTTTAGCCACAGCAGTAACGATCCAGTATTTACGAAGTGAAGTCATTGATTCGAAATCCTTAGACTTTGTACGTACAGCTCGTTCCAAAGGGGTGCCGACAAACAAAGTATTCAGTCGTCACATTTTCCGTAATGCAGCATTGCCGATGGCATCTCAAATGGGGTATGAAATCACTTCATTGATTGCTGGTTCTGTCGTTATCGAAAAAATCTTTGGTTATCCTGGTGTCGGAAAATTGTTTATTGACTCAATCGGTCAACGTGATTATACCGTAATCACAGCCTTAGTCTTGATTTTAGGAATCGCAACGCTCGTCGGAACACTGCTGTCAGATATTATCATGAGCATTGTTGATCCGCGTATACGAATCCAATAAAAAAATCAAACAGAAGGGAGAATCGATCATGAGTGATAAAAACAAAGAAGTTGCGCAAGAAAGTATCCCACCAATGGGTATACGAATGATTGCACGAGAATTCAAAAAAGATAAAGTAGCCATTTTTTCACTGGCTTTGTTAGTTGTTTTACTATTAGTTATTTTTATCGGGGCGATCTTTATTGACCAAGATAAAGTAATGTTTGTTAGTATTTTTGATAAGTATGCTGAACCTGGCGCCATCTCTTCTCAAGGATCAAAATTCCTTTTAGGAGCAGATGAAGGTGGACGTGATGTCTTCGGTCAATTGATCATCGGAGCAAGAAACTCTGTGATGATCGGTTTTGCGATTACGATCATTACGTCGATCATCGGAGTAGGACTTGGAATTCTTTCAGGGTTTTATGGTGGGATCATTGATAACGTATTGATGCGTATTGTTGATTTTATTATGATTTTACCGATCATGTTGATCATTATCGTGTTTGTTTCGATCATTTCGCGCTATAACGTTTGGTCATTTATTTTTATCATGAGTGCATTTTATTGGGTTGCTAAAGCCCGATTATTCAGAAGTAAGACGTTATCAGAAGCTAGACGTGATTATGTCAGTGCTTCAAAAACGATGGGAACAAGTGATTTCAAAATCATGTTCCGTGAAATCATGCCAAACCTTAGTTCATTGATCATCACCAACTTAACAATGAACTTTGCGGCAAATATTGGGATCGAGACCACTTTGACTTTCTTAGGCTTTGGATTGCCAGCTAATGTACCTAGTTTAGGAACATTGATCGGTTATGCAAGTAATGGTGAAGTTTTAGTGAATCGACAATGGATTTGGTTACCCGCGTCAATTCTAATTTTAGTGTTGATGTTGAGTATAAACTACGTTGGACAAGCATTTAAGCGCTCTGCAGATGCGCGACAACGTTTAGGATAAGAGAAGTGAAGGGGGAAAATAGGATATGAAGAAAACGATTTTTGGATTTGTCACACTGCTATCTGTGGGAGCATTAGCAGCGTGTGGAAATGGCGGCGGAACTAGCTCGTCAGGTAATAATTCAGCAGATAATGGGGATAAAAGTGAATTGACTTTCCCATTAGCTACAACGAATAATGATGAAGCAATCGAAGATGGACAGCTAGATGTGGCAGTAGCAACAGATAGTCAGTTCAAAGGATTATTCCAATGGGAATTTTACCAAGATGCCTTTGATGCAGCGTTTATGGCGCCTTCACATGAACCATTGTTTACAAATGATGATAACTTCACGATTACAAACGATGGAGCAGCCTCATTAGAATTAGATGAAGATGCAAAAACAGCAACAATCACACTTAAAGACAACGTAAAATGGTCTGATGGTGTCGATGTCACAGCAGATGATGTTATTTTCCCTTATGAAATCATCGGAAACTCTGAATACACTGGTATCCGTTACGATGATACATTCCGTAACATCGTTGGTATGGAAGAATATAACAGCGGTAGTGCAGATACGATTTCTGGAATTACAAAAGTAGATGATAAAACTGTTAAAATCGAATATAAAGAAATGAACCCAAGCATGCTTCAAGCAGGTGGTGGAATTTGGACATATGCAGCACCAAAACACACACTTGAAGGAATTGCTATCAAAGACATGGAATCAAGTGATCAAGTTCGTAAGAACCCTGTGACATTTGGTCCTTACTATATGAGTAACATCGTTGCTGGTGAATCAGTAGAATTCTTACCAAATGAATACTACTGGAATGGTACACCACAATTGAAGAAAATCACAATGAAATCATTACCAACAGCAAGTGCAACAGAAGCATTAAATTCAAAATTATATGACATGATTTTCCAAATGCCAACAGATACGTATGACACATACAAAGATATCGCTGGTTATACGAATCTAGGACGTCAGCAAACTTCATACACTTACTTAGGTTTCAAACTAGGTAAATGGGATGCTGAAAGTGGAAGTGTAGAATATGATCCAAACTCAAAAATGGCTGACAAAGCATTACGTCAAGCAATGGGCTATGCTTTAGACAATGCGGCAGTAGGTGAACGTTTCTATGCTGGTTTAAGAAGCAATGCAACTTCATTGATTCCACCAGTATTTGAAAGTTTCCACGATGCAGATCTAAAAGGCTTCACTCAAGATCTTGATAAAGCCAACAAATTATTGGATGATGCAGGATATAAAGATGTTGATGGCGATGGTATCCGTGAAGACAAAGATGGTAACAAGTTGACAATCAACTTTGCGTCAATGGCAGGTGGCGAAACAGCACAACCATTAGCAGATTACTACGTACAACAATGGAAAGAGATTGGTTTAGATGTTCAATATACAACAGGTCGTCTGATCGAATTCAACTCATTCTATGATCGTTTGGAAAATGATGATCCAGAAATCGATATCTACCAAGCAGCTTGGAGTACAGGAACAGATCCAAATCCAAGTGGACTATGGGGTGCAAATGCAGCGTTCAACTACACTCGTTTTGAGTCAGAAGAAAACACAAAATTGATCAATGATATCAATTCAAGTGCAGCATTTGATGCAGATTACCAAAAAGAAGCTTACAAAAAATGGCAAGAATACGCATTTGAAGAAGCTTTTGCTATTCCAACATTGTTCCGTAACGAAGTATTACCAGTAAACGACCGCGTCAAAGATTGGAACTGGGCATATGATGCTGTCAATCCATGGGCTGTTGTATCTGTAACTTCCGATTCACGTTCATAATCAACAAATGATAAAACCGAATCAGTTCGAGATAGGATTCTCCTATTCTCGGCTGGCTCGGTTTTTTTTAATAAGTAGGTCTGTGAAAGTTTTGTCACCATCAATCATTAATACATAACGAATAAACTATGGATGTTTTTTAATTAGGAAAAACAAGGAAATGTTTGTTTTTTAAGGATGAAAAATATATAATAAATATGAAAATAAATAAATTTAAAGAGAGTAGAGGGTATGTTTCATATATATACTTACTTTATCGACATTTTGAAATACTAAATCAAAAATAAAACATACAAAGGAGAATTTTATGAAAAACAAAAAATTAGTTGTTAGTGTTATTGGAACTGTTGCTGCTATAGGAGTATTTGTCTCAATCGATCAAGTAAGTGCGTCAGAAATGAATGAACCTTTGATTATATCAAGCTATGCAAATATATTTGATATGGATATTGTGCAAGAACAAGCAGTAATGATTCAGCCGAAAATCACAATGGATACATTTTATGGCGGAGTAACCGGTATTCCTGGATTTGGTACAGTATGGGGAGAATTTACGCCATCTAGTAGAAGAGTCACAGTTCAGGCGAAGGGAACAAAAACTGTTAATGTCACAGGAGGACCTAGAGTAGAAGTAAGAGCAGAAGCTCCACGTGCATTTACGGGAAATACCTCTGGATGGTGGTGGGCATAGAGATTTAAGAACCTAAGACAAATTTTTTATACAGTATTACCCGAGCTATATAGAGATTACTGCTACGGTCAGGTTGTTACTAGAAGTCAACAATCTCTTCAGTGATATCTCAAATACAGTTCGGGTATTTAAATATTTGAAAACATATTTTAGGTCCTTTTTTTCTTTCATTATGAAAAAAATCTATCGAGGGTTATTTATAGTTACAGTGTTAAGTTTCCTTTATGCCATTTCTTTTATCGGAAATGAAGGAATCAAGAGTGCTATCCCAAATGCTCATTCGGGCATTGTGATTGAAGAAGCGAGTGGGACGATTGAGGAAATCAATCAAAAAATTTCTGCTTATGCAAAAAAACATCAAATTGCTATACATAAACTGGTTTTTAGAATTGGCGCTTCTGGTGAGACGACAAAGGAAATTTATACCTTTGACAAGGTGGAACGTTCGGAATACTTTTTTCCACCTATAAAATCGGATGTTGCCACCTATTTTTATGATTACACAGAGATGCAACATCAAGATGCGCTGGGTACTTATATTGTAACAGAAGCCCCTCCATCTGGAATGATTGCTGATTTTCATGATCAAGGAATCAAATTGGAGATTGAGGAGATAAAATGGTTCCAGTTATTGACAGCGGGTTTATTAATGAGTATTGGACAACTCTTCTTTATTCTATTTTTCTTTGTGATCTTAGCTTTACTGTTTTACAAAGCTTCTCTTCGTAAGAAAATTGGTGTGATTGAGATGTTAGGACATCGTTGGCTGATAGTGTCCTTCAAGGATAGTTTCATTGATAGTGCGATTTTTACTCTCTTGATGGTTGCTTTTTCTTGGTGGTTTCCACAATTACAGTTTCTTTATCGACCGATTTTTTTGGGGGGGCATTTAATGATTTGGATTCTTCAATTATTTACGAGTGGGATTATTTTTTCGTTCGGTACGATTTCAGATAAAATAAAAGGAAGGAAACCTTACCGATTATTATTTAGTTTGAACCTTTTATTAAAGATCATCATCTTCACGTTTGTTACGGTGCAAGCCAGTACATTATCAAATAAAGTAATGGAGACGCGTGAACTTGAACAACAGCTCTCCCAATGGACAAGAATTCCTGACTATTATCAGTTAGCATTTAGTAGAGACACAAGTCTACTTGTAGACCCGGCAAAAAGTAAAGACGTGCGAAAGAAAGCACAAGCGTTGATCAATTCACGGTTACTTCCCTTGTTGGAAAAATCAGAACAGTCAGGTGGGATTTTTCTAAGAGACAATGAACTTGGTCATAGTAGTCCGACACTAAATTATATTGAAAATGACGCTTTTTGGTTAAGTAATCATCATGCCGTACAAGAATTGGCTATCAAGGATGCTGAAGGTCAATCGATACACTCATTAGATGATTCTTTTTTCTATCTGCTCATCCCTGAAAATAAGCGAATGTATACAGAAATGATCATTCAAGAAGCAGAGAATGAACTTGATTTTTATCAAAATTCTTTTGAGTACGAGACGAAAGCATATGAGGGGGAATTAAAAGTTCTCTATACGCAAGCAAACCAAGTCCTTTTTAACTATAACTTCCAACCCTATGAAAAAAATTTTTCTTCCAATCCAATTATCGTTTCCATGTCATTGCCATTGATCCAACCAAATATTGAAATATGGATACAGGATATTTCAAATGGGACTTACTTGTTTCGAGACCCTCAACTTGTCCAAGCATTTATTAAAGAAAATCATATGGAACATGATTTTTATGGATTGATTGCTGTAAAAGAAAGCATCAATCAATCTCTTATGGGTGTGAAACGTGAATATTATACAACCCTTAGTATTTTGTTCTTGATCCTTATTGGTTTTGTTTTTATTCAAGTTTATTTGAGTTTACTGTATGTGGAAATGAATAAGAAAAAACTGTTTCTCAAATATATTGCTGGTTGGGCTCTGCTACAGAGGCATCACAGATATTATAAAATAATATTAACCATTTCTACCGTTGTTGCGTTGATCTTACTACTCATCAATCATGCTTGGTGGCAGATTTTAATTCTATTACTATTATTTGAATTATGTATACTTTTATTCACTACGTATTTATCAGAAAAAAGAAAACGTCTGGAGGTGATCAAATATGATTGAAGCCAAAGAAATCACTAAAAAGTACAAAGGAAAAGTGATTTTTGAAAACGTATCTTTACATGTAGAGACTGGTTCAATAACTGTGATTACTGGAAGCAGTGGTGTAGGGAAAACGACGTTACTGAATTGCTTAGGACAACTGGAGCCCATAGATTCTGGTGAAATATGGATAGACAATCAATTCCTTCACCGTAAAAGTAAAAAACGTTTCTTTCGTGAGTATGCAGGATTTTTATTTCAGAACTTTGCATTGATCGATAATGAAACGGTCAAGCAAAATTTACAGTTAGTAGTAAAAAAAGAGGAAAAAATGATTGCTGCGCTCCGCAAGTTCCAAATGGAAGATTCATTGCACCAAAAAGTATTTCGTTTAAGCGGTGGTGAGCAACAACGAGTAGCTTTAGCTCGCTTGTTTTTGCAAATCCCTAAAATCGTTTTTGCAGATGAGCCCACTGCCTCTTTGGATAAAGGAAATCGGCAACTTGTGATCGAAGCATTGAAAGAATTGAATGAGCAAGGAGTGACGATCGTCTTAGTCACCCATGATTTAGATTTGGCAGAACAACTAGGTGGGCAAGTTGATATGAATGAACTGATAAATAGAAGGAAGTTAGTGTAGGTATAAGCATATAATGAATTGCGATACAGCCAATAAAAATCAAGGGAAAATATTAACGATCGTCTTTTTACACTTGTTTAGTGAGGAAGGATTTCCTGAGTTTCGCTCGATTTCCATCACATATTGTAAAGCTAACTTAGAGAACTTCTTCTCGGAGATTAACCAGCGAATGACTTAATGGCATAAGCTGAATTGTAAAAAAATAGGATTCAAAATTAGGGAAAGATAGTCCAATTAAGTATCGATTAACGGATAAATTTTACAAGTATTCATAATAAAATACGACGATCTCACTCTGATAGAAAAAGAGATGAGATCGTCGCTTAAGTTTCTATTGATCTTTTGAGAGGGAGTGGTTTAGTATTGTACTGTTTAAAAAATTTTGTGTCATAGTTTATCTGTTCTCTAAGGCTGTGCTACTTTAGCTAAGATAAATAGTAGCTAAAAATGATTCTTTTCTTTTATTGTTTTTATTGCTTCAATCAACTCAGTCTCGATTTTACTTTTTGAGCGTAGCAAGCCAATTATTTCATTTAACTGTGCAACGATTTTTATTATACCGACAAAAACAACAACAAAAGTAAAACTAGATATTGAAAAAATTGTAATCACCAGCTTGCATTATATTTTGACGACCATAATTCGTCAGTTAACGTCACTCGAACGGTTCCGGCATTTCCGTGACTAGACACAAGACCACGGGCGCTCGCCGTTTTTCTAACTAATTCACCTGCAATTAAGTTACAAATAGCAACAATCACTGCACCAGCAACTGTAATTCCACATGTAACAGCAAGAGCATCTAATATGGCACTATACAATACACTACCTCCAGCTCCCATGACAAGTCTATCATAGAAATTATAGACAGACGTTTTACCAGTGCTAGTATTATAGTACATATTCCAGCCACCATTTTGCAGTTTGCCACCTACGCCTGCTACTGCACGAGAACTATAACTAGCACCATCAAACTCTTTCAGCAAATCATTGATGTTGTTCTTTACATCTTTGACTGTCATATTCATTACTTTCTTTTCAAAAGCAGTAGCAACGCTATTTTGAGTTGATGGTGTATTAGGTAGAGAACTAGAATATCTTAACTGTGCATCGTTCATTAATTCAGCAATTGTTTTGTCTTCAAATTTTTTTACTTGGACCACTTTTTGATTCTCACTATCTGATGCGTAAACAACAGAACTTAGTGAAGGAACTAATGGTGTTGCTAATGTTACTATTGCTATAGAGGTAGTTAAGAGCACTTGGAATTTGTTTATTTTCATACTATTCGACCTTCCATTATATGTAATTTTTTGATATTACGGATAGATTTTGAAAAAATTTTGTTCAACTGCTACAAATTGACAACTTCCCAACCAAATAATATCATTAAAGATGAAATCATTTTTCCTCCTATTTATAGTAGATTTAAAGTTTTTATCTTCCGATTATTGTAGGGAAACTTTACAAACCTTTGTTCTTTTTATTAATGTTTTCTCAAGTAATGTTCCTTATTTGGATTAGGTCAATTTCTAGTTTATCAAGATATGTGATTACCAAATAAATATGATTATCAGTGTTATAGATTAGATGCTTACTGCGTTATTATTTAGTGTATTACTAAATGTGATAATGTATCTTAGTTGTATAATAAGGTTATTTGATAGTTTGTACCAAAGTTAGTCAAAAATAAGTAGAAAATTTGGTGATTTTATATGGAACATGGGGAATTGATTAAAAAATTAAGAACCGATAGAAAAATAACGCGAAGAGATTTGAGCGAAGGGGTACATTCGATAAGCGCATTACAGCGGTTTGAAAATGATACCGCTAGAATTGACATAGATACCATTTGGCAATACTTGGAAAGAATGAATATCCAAATAGATGACTACTATTTGGAGTATTATAACTATCAATTAAGTAAAAAAGAGCACTTACGAAAAAAATTTAGGAGTGCAATTATTTCTGAGTATCATGCAAAAGAGTATCTAGACAACTTACAAGAAGAATATAAAAAAAGTAACGACATTTTTTTTCTGTATCTAATTGTTCAAATAAAAGCAGTTGCTGAAAAATTACCAAATTATAAACTTGGTAAGATAGATGAAAATGAATCAAAAAAAATTTTGGATTATTTGAACAGGATAGAGGAGTGGGGATATTTCGAATTAGCAATGTATACTAATTGTTTAGGACTCTTTAAAAAGGAATACCGATTATTTCAATATAAGGATGTGCTCAATCAGTTTAGGAAATTTAAAGGTATACCTAAATATCAACATGCATTAATAAAATTTATTATAAATTCAATCATTTTAGAATTTTCTGATAAAAATTACGATAGAATTTTGGATTTGTTAGGAATTTTGTATGATGAAACAAAGGACTCAGATTACTTAAAAGGAAGAATTTATTGGAAATTTTTTTTCCGATTGTATCAGTCTGTCGTTGGGGATTTGGAATTTGATGGCTCGATAGCTATTGAGATGCTAAGGCTGCTTGGATATGAAGAAGAGGCAGTAAACTTTTTGGATATTGAAAGAACAATCTTGGACGATCATACATAAATTAGTTTGTCGAGTTAACAAGATGCATTAATCAGATCAGATATACTTTCACACCTATAAAATCTGATGTTGTTCCTTATTTTTTAAGATTACATAGAAATGAAAAAGAACAAGATTTGTTCAGTGCTTATATTGTAATGAAAGTACTCCTATTAAAATATTTGGACATTGTTTAAATATACGTGTGCTAAATTATACTGACTGAATAATCGCTGATTCCAACTACAATTAATATAACTTTAAACAGGCATTTTCTGTTTTTTGGAAAGTGCTTTTTTTGTTCTTTGATAAGTAATTAGCTGGATTTAGGAACATTACAAGGTTTAGTATACTTTTATGAAAAAGAATCTTCAACAAGGTTTATAAAGCTTTTCATACCTTTTGTCTCAACCATTTCATATTTTATAAAAAACCAGTATAATAAGGAAGTATTGAAAAAATAGCCATAAAGGAATGTGGGAAATGGACAATCAGCTAACAAAAGAATTGAAAGAAAAGTATAGCATCGTTTTTCACGATTTAAACTTACTTGAACAAGCTTTTACCCATTCATCCTATGTGAATGAGCATCGCAATTTGCAACTATCCGACAACGAACGTCTTGAGTTTTTAGGAGATGCTGTATTAGAGTTGATGGTTTCTGAATATCTGTATCGTTTGTATCCAGATATCCCAGAAGGAAAATTGACCAAAACTCGTGCAGCTATCGTACGTGAAGATAGTTTGTCCAAATTTGCCAAGGAATGTCGTTTTGATCAGTACATCCTGTTAGGAAAAGGTGAGGAGAACTCAGGCGGACGAACCCGTCCAGCGCTTCTTTGTGATCTGTTTGAAGCCTTTTTAGGAGCGTTGTACCTTGATCAAGGATTTGACGCAGCACATGCGTTTATTGAAACGGTGATTTTTCCGAAGGTGCGTGCCGGTGCTTTTTCCCATGAGATGGATCATAAAACAAGATTACAAGAAGTATTGCAAAAAGCTGGAGACGTGTTGATTGAATATCGTTTGATCAATGAAGAAGGTCCAGCACACGAACGTATTTTTTGGATCGAAGTATACGTGGATGATCGGTTGATTGGAACTGGACAAGGAAAATCGAAAAAACTAGCAGAACAAGCTGCTGCTGAGAATGCTTTAGCAGCACTAAGTAAGTGAGGGAAAGACTTCGTGTATTTAAAACGCATTGAAATAGCCGGCTTTAAATCATTTGCAGATAAAACAATCATTGAGTTTGAAAATAGTGTCACAGCGGTCGTTGGACCAAACGGTAGCGGAAAAAGTAATATTACTGAGGCTATCCGTTGGGTACTAGGAGAACAGTCTGCAAAAAGCCTTCGTGGTGGGAAAATGCCGGATATTATTTTTGCCGGTTCTGATTCCCGTAAACAATTGAATGTCGCTGAAGTAACCGTCGTATTAGACAACTCTGATCATTACTTGCCACTAGAGTATAGTGAGATCAGTGTAACACGTCGTTACCGTCGGACAGGTGAAAGCGACTTTTTCATCAATAAACAACCTTGTCGTTTGAAAGACATCCAAGAATTATTTATGGATTCTGGCTTAGGGAAAGAATCATTTTCGATCATCTCTCAAGGAAAAGTCGAAGCGATTTTTAGTAGTAAGCCAGAAGACCGACGAGGGATTTTTGAAGAAGCAGCTGGAGTCTTGAAATACAAACAGCGCAAGAAAAAGGCGGAGCAAAAGCTTTTTGAAACAGAGGATAATCTAAGCCGTGTCCAAGATATCATCTATGAACTTGAAGAGCAATTAACTCCTTTGGCCGCCCAGAGTGAGGCTGCGAAGGAGTTTTTACGATTAAAAGAAACATTGACTAACACAGATATCTCTTTGATGATTGCTGAAATCAAAGCGGCAAAAAAAGAGTGGGATGAACGACAACTACAATTAGATCAGTTCAACCAATCACTAACATCCTTAACGACACAGATCCAAACAAAGGAACAGTTATTAGCCGACAAACGCAAACAAAATAACCAGGCCGACCGTATGATCGAAAAAAATCAACAAACGTTATTAGCGTTGTCAGAAAAATTAAAGCAAACAGAAGGACAAAAAGAAGTATTACTTGAGCGAACGAAGCATACTCAAAAGAGCTCAAAAGAATACCAAGCTTCTTTAACTGAAGTGCAAGAAAAAGTGGCTCATTTTGAAGAATTACAAGCGACTTTGACCCAAGAAGTCAGTCAAAAAGAAGCAGAGATCCAACAGGCTGAAAAAGCACTGATGAGTACGCAACAAGAATTGGAAAAATACCAAAAATCAACCAAAGAATTGTTGGCAGAATTACGCGATCAGTATGTCGATCTGATGCAAGAACAAGCAACTGTCGGCAATGAATTGAAGTACTTGGAGCGTCAATATGTTCAAGAGACATCTAAAAGTCAGCAAACACTAGCCAAACAATCGGAAGTGGAAGCGAATGTTGCGGAAATGTCCGCCAAGCAAATCGAGTTGACAGAGCGACATGAAAAGCTACAGCAAGCATTGAATGAGGTCAAAGCGTCACTTGAAGTTGTGCAAACAAAAGGAAAACAAGCACAAGAGCGCTTGGCAAAAGAACAGCCCAAAATGTATCAACTGATGAACCAAGTCCAACAATTACGGGCACGTCAGAAAAGTTTACAAGAAATCCAAGAAAATTACTTTGGCTTCTATCAAGGTGTTCGTTTGATCTTGCAACAAAAGCAACGCCTCTCTGGGATCGTTGGTGCGGTTGCTGAATTGATCGATGTTCCAGCTGATTATACATTGGCAATCGAAACAGCTTTGGGTGGTTCAGCGCAACATGTCATTGTTGAAAATGAAGGCGATGCACGTCAAGCGATCACTTATTTGAAACAACAAAAAGGCGGACGAGCAACGTTTCTACCATTAACGACAATCAAACCTCGTCAATTACCTGCACATATTTTTGCACAAGCGCAAACAGTTGACGGGTTTATCGGGATCGCTAGCGAACAAGTGACTTATCCCGAACAGATCCAGACAATCGTTCACAATCTATTAGGGACGATTCTATTAGCAAAAGACTTAGCAAGTGCCAATGCCATTGCCCAACAGATTCGTTACCAGTATCGTGTGGTCTCACTAGAAGGTGATGTCATGAATGCCGGTGGTTCAATGACTGGTGGGGCGACGAAGCGAGGCAATCAAGGAAGTTTATTTGCACAAAATCAAGAATTAAAACAATTGACGAGTGAGTTTCAACAAGCGGATCAGGAGTTGCAAAGTCAAGAAAAGAAAGTCCAAGCATTGCAACAAGAAGTCACGGTTTTGGCAGAAGAACAAGAACTTCTGCGGACACAATGGGAACAGTTACGCTTTGAAGAACAAGAAGTAGCAAATCAACGACAAAATGTGGCCAACGAACTCACTCGTTTTGAAAAAGAACAGCAAATCTCAAGTTATGAAACGCGTGAACTGCAACAATTCATGGAGAATTACCAAAAACAACAGGCAGAGCTTTTGGCAAAACAGCAAGAACTAGAAGTACAACGCCAAGAGATCGATGCTGAAATCAGTTCATTGAGTCAAGAAAGTGACAAGATGGAAGAACGTCGCGCGCAGATCCAGGAAAAACAAGCACAGGAGCAAGCCTCATTAGCCGTATTGAAAGAGCAATACAATCACTTACAGATCCAACTACGTGGCGCACGCGTACAAAAAAATGAGGCATTAGCCAAACAAGAAGGACTAGAACAACAACTGCATGCATTGACTGCGGACTTCTCTGATCACGAACTGACAGAAGAAAGTTTAGATCAACGAATTGCTGATTTAGCGACAGAAAGAGATCGCTTAAAAGCTTCTCTAGAAGACGCCAAACAGTCACGTGAAGAAATGCAAACGACTATCGATGCGTTGGATGCCGACCTATTAGCTGAAAACCGTAAACAAAAAGAACTTTTGACAGAGCAGTCACAGTTAGAGGTCCAAAAGAATCGTGCGGAAATGATTTTGGACAATCATCTGAATTACCTGCAAACGGAGTATCAGATGAATTATGAAAAAGCCTGTGAATCTTATGAAGAAACAACGGATGTAGCGAATAGCCGGGTAGAAGTTGCTTCGTTGAAACAACAAATCGATCGTTTAGGCCCAGTAAATCTAAACGCCATTGAGCAGTATGAGCAAGTGAATGAACGTCATACCTTTTTGGCTGCGCAACGGGATGACTTATTATCGGCTAAGGATCAATTATTTGAAACAATGGATGAAATGGATGATGAGGTACGGACTCGTTTCAAAGAAGTTTTTGAAGCAATCCGCCAAGAATTCAAAATCGTTTTCCCAAATATGTTTGGTGGCGGTCGCGCAGAGCTTGTGTTGACTGATCCGACTGATTTGTTGCAGACAGGGATTGAAATCGAAGTTCAGCCTCCAGGTAAAAAACTACAAAGTTTAAGTTTACTTTCAGGAGGAGAACGTGCATTGACTGCGATTGCGTTGCTCTTTTCGATTATTCGTGTCTGCCCCGTACCGTTTTGTATCCTTGATGAGGTCGAAGCTGCGCTAGATGAAGCCAATGTCAAACGCTTTGGTCGCTATCTCAGCGAGTTCCAAGACGATATACAGTTTATTGTAGTGACGCATCGTAAAGGGACGATGGTTGCTGCGAATGTCTTATACGGTGTGACCATGCAAGAGTCTGGGGTTTCAAAAATCGTCTCTGTCCGTATGGAAGACATCAATGAAGAAGGAAGAATGAGTGAAACGAAAGTGTAGGGGACGAAATGATCAAATTAATCGCTATCGATTTAGACGGAACACTATTGAACGAAGAAAAGAAAATCTCATCTGAGAATAAACAAGCTTTGGCTCAAGCAAAAACACAAGGGGTAAAAATCGTTTTATGCACGGGGCGTCCGTTAGCAGCGATGGCTCACTATTTACAAGAATTAGGTTTAGTCGAAGAAGGCGATTATAGCATTACCTTCAACGGTGGCTTAGTCCAGAAAAATGATACTGGTGAAATCATCGAGAAAAAAGCGATGTCTGTGTCTGATATCCATCGTCTTTATGCGTTGGCACAAGAACTAGACTTACCGTTAGACGTCTTATCAGATAATGTCGTCTTGCAATTACCTAGTGCGCCTCAAAAGCAATCGATGTACAATGTATTAAACAACTTATTGCAATTCCAACCAGCAGTACTAGCTGATATCACAGATGAGTTTGTGTTGAACAAAGCAGTCATTGCCTATGAGCAAGAAGAACTAGATGCAAAAATCAAGGAGATTCCAAGCGCTTATTATGAGTCGTATGAAATTATCAAAACGCGCAATGTTTTATTAGAATTTATGCCAAAAGGTGTCACTAAGGCATATGGTATTTCTTTATTAGCAAAAGATTTAGGACTTGAACGTAGTGAGATCATGGCAATCGGAGATGAGGAAAATGATCTACCGATGATCGAATACGCAGGACTTGGTGTAGCCATGGAAAATGCGGTGCCTTTTGTCAAAGAAGCCGCTGATCATGTCACGGCAAGTAACATCGAACATGGGGTAGCAAAAGCGATCCAACAATTTGTTTTAGTGTAAAGGAGGTATACTATGGGATTTTTTGATAAGATCAAACGAGCCTTTACTGGTGAAGAAGCACCAGAAGAAGTAGAAGTACAAGAGAAATATGATAAGGGTCTAGAAAAGACCCGTAAAACGTTCGGTGAACGAATGAATGAACTGTTTGCGAATTTCCGTACGGTCGATGAAGATTTCTTCGAAGAATTGGAAGAAACATTGATCGGTGCAGATGTCGGCTTTGAAACAGCCATCAAGATCACTGAAGCGTTACGCCAAGAAGTGAAGCTAAGAAATGCCAAGAAACCAGCTGAGATCCAAAATGCGATCATCGAAAAATTAGTTGAGCTTTATGAGCAAGAAGGCATCGATGAAGTCAATACATTGAACCTCCAAGAAGAAGGATTGACAGTGATCCTCTTTGTTGGTGTCAATGGTGTAGGAAAGACGACGAGTATCGGTAAATTAGCACATCAATACAAAACGGAAGGCAAAAAGGTATTGTTAGCCGCAGCAGATACCTTCCGTGCGGGTGCGATCGATCAGTTAGTCGTTTGGGGAGAACGTGCAGAAGTTGAAGTGGTTCGAGGCAAAGCTGGTGGCGATCCTGCGGCAGTCGTTTACGATGCCATCGAAAAAGCCAAAGAACAACAAGCAGATATTTTACTTGTTGATACAGCTGGACGTCTGCAAAACAAAGTCAATTTGATGAACGAATTAGAGAAGATCAAACGTGTGATCCAACGAGAATTACCAGAAGCACCACATGAGATCTTACTTGTGTTAGATGCGACGACAGGGCAAAATGCCATGGTCCAAGCGAAACAGTTCAAAGAAACCTCTGATGTGACAGGGCTAGTTTTAACAAAATTAGACGGTACAGCTAAAGGTGGAATCGTCTTAGCCATTCGTAATGAATTGCACCTGCCGGTCAAACTTGTTGGTTTGGGTGAAGGCATCGATGATTTAGAAGCTTTTGATCCAAATGACTTTGTCATCGGTCTATTTAAAGGCTTATTGAAAGAAGAATAAACAGTATATGAGCATAAGTTCATCTAAAGAGCTTGTAACAAAGGTGTTCAACTTCAAGAAATAAAAAAGAAGCCACGGGAATCGTTCTTTAAATTTCCGTGGTTTTCCCTTTATTTTTGAAGAGGTTCCGTTTGTTTCAGGCTCTTTTTTCTCCTTCCAATGGACTAGCGATATTCAAGGAACAATATTTCGAGTATAAACCAAAAATGAACCAGCGATTTTTTTGACTGTGTCCTGTCTGGCTATGTGCTATCTTATTGTTCAGTTTGGAGTCATTTTCCTACAATATCAGCTGTTTTTTTAAAAAAACACCCCTTTTTTCTCATTTTCAAACAATTTCATTCTTTTTCTTGGCGGTTTTTACTATAATGAAACATATGAATTGGAGGACATTTAACCATGAACTATAAAGAATTATTACTGCATCCTCGTTCACTACCATTCATTAGTCAAGCCCGTTTTGGGGTTGAACGTGAAGGGCAACGTGTGAACTTCTCTGGAAAGTTGGCAACAACCGATCATCCTGAGGTTTTTGGGGATCGTACGTATCATCCATACATCCAGACAGATTTTAGTGAAACTCAAGTCGAATTGATTACTCCGGTCACGGATTCTATCAACGAACTTTTTAAATACTTGGAAGCAATCTACGACGTTGCTTCACGCTCAATGGCAGATGATGAAATGATCTGGCCTTTAAGTATGCCTCCGGCTTTACCTGAAAAAGACGAAGAGATCATGATTGCGAAGCTTTCTAATTTTGAAGATGTCTTGTATCGTCGTTATTTAGCAAAGGAATATGGCAAACGCAAGCAAATGGTCAGCGGCATCCATTTCAACTTTGAGTTTGGTGATGATCTTTTACAATCCTTGTTTGTACAACAAACAGAGTTTACCGACTTTGCAGCATTTAAAACAGAATTATATTTTAAAACAGCACAGAACTTCTTGCGTTATCGTTGGTTGATCACTTATTTGTTTGGGGCGTCACCTCTAAGTGAAGACCACTATTTTGTCGGCAAGCCAGCACCAGCAGAACCGGTACGCAGTATTCGTAATAGTTCCTATGGTTATACGAACCATCCGAATGTCAAAGTATCCTATGCGTCAATGCAACAATATTTAACCGATATTGAAAAAATGGTGGAAGAAGGCAAGTTATCCGAAGAAAAAGAATTCTATGCACCGATCCGTTTTCGTGGTGGAAAACGTGTAGCTGATTTAGCAAAATCAGGTATTCGCTATATTGAACTGAGAAATATTGATTTAAATCCTTACGCACGTGTAGGGATCAGTCAAGCACAAGTTCAGTTTTTACAATCGTTCTTAATGTATATGATATGGATGGAACATGACGTAGCAGTCGATGCATGGGTCGAAGAAGGCGAGCAGCGAAATGAACACGTGTCGTTAGAAAACCCTATGGATCAAACTGCTTTTTATGATGAAGGAATGCTGCTTCTTCAAGGCATGAAAGAGATGCTTGTAGCTTTAGGACAATCCGAATGCCTACCATTGATCGATGACATGATCGCACAATTGGATGAACCACGTGAAACATTGGCAGGCAAGATTTATCAGCAAGCACAACAAACAAGCCAGCATGACTTTGCTTATACTTTAGGAAAACAGTATGAAGAAGAAAGTCATGAACGTTCGTATCAATTAGCGGGATTTCGTGACATGGAGCTGTCGACACAGATTCTGATGTTTGATGCGATCCAAAAGGGCATCGAAGTAAAGGTCATAGATGAATCAGATCAATTTTTACGTCTACAGCATCAAGAGCATATCGAATATGTAAAAAATGCCAATATGACAAGTAAAGACAGCTACATTGTGCCACTGATCATGGAAAATAAAACAGTCACTAAAAAAGTGCTAAAAGAGGCCGGATTCCGTGTACCTGAAGGAGCCGAATTTACTTCAATCGAAGAGGCTTTGAACGCTTATCCACGATTTGCAGAACAAGCCTTTGTTATTAAACCTAAATCGACCAATTATGGGTTAGGGATCACGATCTTCAAAGAAGGAGCATCTTTAGAAGATTACCAGGCTGGTTTAGCAATCGCTTTTCGTGAAGATACTTCTATACTGGTTGAAGCATTCATGCCTGGAACAGAATATCGCTTCTTTGTGATCGATGGGCAAGTAAAAGCGATCTTACTTCGTGTTCCTGCCAATGTTGTGGGTGACGGAAAACGGACGGTGGAAGAACTTGTCGCTGAAAAAAACCTAGATCCATTAAGAGGCAGTCACCATCGTGCACCATTGGAATTGATCCAGTTAGGTGAACTTGAGCAGTTGATGTTAAAAGAGCAAGGACTAACCATCCATTCTGTACCTGAAAAAGATCAAATCGTGTATTTACGCGAAAATTCCAATATCAGTACAGGTGGCGATTCAATCGACGTAACAGATGAATTTTCAGACGCGTATAAACAAATTGCCCAACAAGCAGTGGAAGCCCTAGGAGCGAAAATCAGCGGCATCGATTTGATCATTCCTGATAAAGATATCGATCCTCAAACAGATGACCAAGCCTATGGCATCATTGAAGCAAACTTCAATCCAGCGATGCACATGCACGTTTACCCATTTGCTGGCCAAGGCAGAAGACTGACAATGAATGTCTTAGAGCTGTTGTATCCTGAAGTGATCAACAGACAAGAAGAGACTAAATAAATCATGAACCTGTAGGACAAAAAAATCATCCACATCACTAGATTTATCTAGTTTGTGAATGATTTTTTGTTTTGCCACAGGTACATACGAACGCTGACAAATTTTGATTAGAAACTCAAAGAATCGAGTGAACTTTTAGAAATTATTTGAATAATCGGTCCCAAAAGCTTTTTTTCTTTGGTTGTTCTTCTTCTTGTTTCGTTGGATATTTTTCTTCTACGTCAATAACGGGCTCATTCACCGCTTCTTTGGCCGCAATCAGTAGACCAATACTTTGCGGATCTTCAGAAACATGATCGTTTACAACCGTGAATTTCGTTTGATTTTTCGTTGCCAATTGGATGTATTGATTCTGGATATCCAGGGGTAAGGTCCCGTTTATCAGAATAAATGCTTCTGGTCGTTTCTCTAGTTCTTGTAGGAACTTTTCTTTATTTGTCGGCTCATTCATTTCAGCAACGGTCATACTGAGGTAGCAACGTTCACGAAAGGTACCTAGGTATTTATGCTGTTCTTCTGGGTTGACCAAGGGCGTGCCATACATTCCTTTGTCCAAATGATTTTTCAATTCATCTGATGCCATCCAATTTCCTCCTTTGTTGTTTTAAGTCATTATAACATAGAGGTTGTGACAGAAGCATTTTGACCTGATCAGTAAGATAGAAAATTGAAAAATAGTTTTTCATATTTTGTCATTTTCTAGCTTGGTGTTGAAGGTTAGCTTTTGGATCACCGTGTAGCCAGGTTGTGAGAAAGTCGTTTAGCTCCAAGCATTAAGGCAGAAATTGAGAAATAGCTTCCCACATTTTTAAGGTCAGAAACAAAAATGAATTTTATTTTTGTATCGTACACGTATTCTAAAATTTATAGGGATTGTTCTTATTTCATTAAAAAACGGTTGCTTTTGTTCAATGCTTCACTTAGAATAAGAATGAGAATCATTCTCAGTTAGCGAGGTAAAGGGAAATGCGCGTGGGTCGCTTGATGGTTTTGTTAGTTATTTTAAGTATATGTTCGCTATTTATTGGCGTGTCTCGAGTGGAATTCATGGAGATTATCCGATTTGAAGGACAGAGTATGCAATTGTTGTTGGCGACACGTTTTCCGCGAACGATCTGTTTAGTACTGGTAGGGGCAACGAGTAGTATTTGTGGGTTGATCATGCAACATCTGACTCAAAATAAATTTGTTTCACCAACGACAGCTGGCACGATGGATAGTGCGAGATTGGGTATCTTAGTGGTGATGCTCTTTTTACCGAATGCTTCTTTGTGGATTCGTTCAGCAACTGCATTTTTATTTGCGTTTGCAGGTACGCTCTTATTTTTATCTTTTGCACAATTTTTTCCACAAAAAAATCAGCTGATGTTACCATTGATCGGCGTGATGCTAGGAAATATTATCGGCTCTGCTGCAACATTTTTCGCCTATCAGTTTCAGTTAGTACAAAATATGTCTTCATGGCTACAAGGAAATTTTGCAACAGTCATACGGGGAAATTATGAATTATTGTATGTAACGATTCCTTTATTACTTATCTTATCTTTTTTTGCCTATCAATTTACGATCGTAGGCTTAGGTGAATCGTTCGCAGTGAATTTAGGGATGAATTATCGCAACATGCAACTACTAGGGATTGGCCTTGTTTCTTTAGCCAGTGCGATCACTTTAATCATGGTTGGGACGATTCCTTTCTTGGGAGTGATCATTCCAAATATCACAGCAAAGCTCTATGGGGATCAGGTACATAAAACGTTAGGAATTACCGCCATTTTTGGTAGTATCTTTTTGCTTATCTGTGACATGATCGCTCGTCTTGTGATTTTTCCTTATGAAATCCCAGTCAGCGTCATCGTAGGGATCATCGGTGGTTTGATTTTCCTTTACTTGTTAGTAAGGGGGCGCAAACATGGGTAAAAAGATCACTGGTCTATTTTTTATTTTGTCTCTACTCGTGATTGGCGTGACGATCGGCTATTTGACTATCAACACGTATGGTAATTGGGCTTTTGCATGGGCCTTACGAAGCAAAAAAATCATGGCGTTCATTTTAGTGGCACTCGCGACAAGCAGTGCGACCGTTAGTTTCCAAACGATTACCCAAAATCAATTTTTGACACCTTCTGTGTTAGGGCTCGATTCCCTCTATGTACTTGTTCAAACCCTCCTCTTTTTCTTGATTGGTGGGGTGACGATGCTTCAGCAAACAGGCACAGCCTTTTTCTTAGTCAACGTGGCATTGATGGTTGGCTTAAGCCAGTTATTGTTTTTCTTTTTATTACGAAAAGAAGCCCCTAACTTATTCTTATTATTGATGACGGGGATGATTTTAGGGACACTTTTCAATAGTATCAGTACGTTTTTACAAGTGGTGATGGACCCGAATGAATATGATTTGTTGCAAGGGAAGTTATTTGCTAGTTTCGGTAATGTCCAGACCGCCTACCTCCTACCTGCTGCATTGTTGATTGGCTGTTGTTGGGTGTTCCTTTTTTATAAAAGACATTTTCTGGATGTCTTTCATCTAGGGAAGGATCAAGCAACGAACCTTGGGATTGAGACAGAGCGTTTTCAATTTTCTATTCTTTGTTGTGTCAGCTGGTTGACAGGAACAGCCACTGCTTTGGTGGGACCAATCACCTTTCTTGGATTTATTGTCGCAAACGTCAGCTATCGTTTGTTTGCAACGTATCGTCATGGTGTTTTGCTACTAGGAAGTTTTTTGATTGCTTTCTTGTTTTTGACTGGGGGACAATTGATCGTTGAGCAAGTGTTTGGGTGGAACACGACGGTCAGTGTGGTTGTAGAGTTCACAGGGGGTATTTACTTTATTACAAAATTGATTCGAGAAAGGAAGGAACTGGGATGATCAATTTGAATAGTGTCGAGAAGTCTTACCAAGGAAAAACGGTCGTCGAGGCCTTGCAATTGGAAATCTCGGATCAACAATTGACAGCCTTCATCGGTCCAAACGGCGCAGGAAAGTCAACCGTTCTTTCTATGATCAGTCGTTTGATTCCTAAAGATGCAGGTGAGATCTACTTGGATCACAATGAAGTAAAAGCTTGGAAGTCCAAAGAGATGGCAAAAAAACTAGCTATTTTGAAACAATCTAATGAGATCAGTATGAAAATCACAGTCGAGGAGCTTGTATCGTTCGGGCGTTTTCCTTATTCGAAAGGAAAGCTGACAACGAAAGACCATCAGATCATCGAAGAATCACTCCAGCATCTAGGGTTGGAAGAACTGAAGGACCAAACGATCGACACGCTTTCTGGTGGTCAGTTGCAACGAGCGTATATTGCGATGGTTCTTGCGCAAGATACTGATTACATTTTGCTGGATGAACCACTCAATAATCTCGATATGAATTTTGCGGTACAAATCATGCAAATTTTAAAGCGCCTTGTACAAGAATTAGGAAAAACGATCATCATTGTGTTACACGATATCAACTTTGCAGCGAGTTACGCAGATGAAATCGTCGCAATGAAACAAGGGAAGTTATTTAGACAAGGCAAAACGAACGATATTATTAAAAAAGAAGTACTAGATCAATTATACGAAATGGACATTCGAATCTGTGAAATCGAAGGACGCAGATTTTGTCTTTATTTCTAAAAACTACGAAGGAGCGTCAAAATGAAGAAAACAGTTTTAGGATTTTTAGTCATAGCATCATTAGGATTAGCAGCATGTGGAAATAACGAAGCACAAACGAGTGAAACAAAAGCATCAAGTACTGTCACAACGGATACAATGTTGACAGTCAAAGATAGCAATGGTGAGTCTGTAGAAGTGCAACAAAACCCTGAGAAAGTTGTAGTGTTCGACAATGGATCATTAGATACGCTTGATGCATTAGGTGTTGGAGACAAAGTCATAGGAGCGGCAACTAAAAATTTACCTGCTTACTTAGAAAAATATCAAGAAGTTGAATCTGCTGGAGGAATCAAAGAACCAGATTTGGAAAAAATCAATGAGATGCAACCAGATTTGATTATTATTTCCGGTCGTCAAAGTGATTATCAGGAACAGTTGAGCCAAATTGCCCCAACACTATATTTAGCAATGGATGCAGAAAAGCCATGGGAATCGATGCAAGAAAATGTGACAACATTGGCAAAGATTTTTGATAAAGAAAAAGAAGCAGAAGAAAAATTAACAGATTTAACGAAACAAATCGATGAAGTGAAAGAGAAAGCCAGCGCGCTTGATCAAACAGCTTTAGTTACTTTAGTGAATGAAGGGCAACTTTCAGCATATGGTTCAGGTTCACGTTTCGGACTCGTTCATGATTTATTTGGCTTTAAACAAGCCGATGATCAAATCGAGGCGTCTACACATGGTCAAAGTGTTTCTTATGAATATGTTTTAGAGAAGAACCCAGGGATTTTATTTGTGATTGATCGTACCAAAGCAATTGGTGGAGATACAAGCAACGATAACGTAGCTGCCAATGAATTAGTGGCACAAACAGATGCCGGTAAAAATGATCAAGTAATTTCATTGCAACCAGATGTATGGTATTTGAGTGGTGGTGGACTTGAATCAATGAACTTGATGATTGAAGATGTCAATCAAGCGCTAAAATAATTTTTCAATGAATAACTAAGAAAATGAGCCTGGTACATCAGTCATCTTGCATCCTACAACTGAATAAACGGTGTTCCAGAAGTAGCACCTTCAAAAAATAAGCCGAGAAACCCAAAATTTGAAAAACAATTTTCGGGTTTCTCGGCTTATTTCTCGGAGCTAGGCACTTCTATCACAACCTCTGATTCAATGGGTGATTGTTTGATCGTTAGGAAAATCTAGTGTAAGGGTAAATTCATTATCGACTTCATAAGGATCGATTCGTGGGGTTGTATCATGGAAAAAGTGAGCAAGCCATTGTCGGAACATAAGATCGCCTCCTTTGATTTGATTAAAGGATACAAGGCGAACCTTAGAGAAAGCTTAAAGCATAGAATCAAGCATGTGTTTCGGCTAATGCTTGATAATTGACGATCTTGACTTGACGATAAAAGTCAGCTGGCAGTTTTGACCAACGTTTCAAAAGTTGATAAAAATAACTATCTTCCGCTTTGATTTTGTACTCACTTAAAATCAATCCGAAGTAGTTTGGTTTTTTCTTTGCTAATTTGTGATAGATCGACAATGCTTTTTCTTTGTCTTCATCAACAAATAGTGTTTTGACTTCAATATAAGATCCTTCAATGTTCTGCGTTTCTTCAATAAAGTAAATGCTTTTTATATACTCTGTCATAAGTAAGACCTCCAGCGCTTGTTTAGTTGTTAAGATAACAATAGCTAAAATTTGTTAATAAATCGTGAACAAATAATTATTCTTTTTCAGCAATTGTTTAAGTTTTTTCGCTTATCTATAGTTAATCTGTTATTTTAAGGAGATATTAAGTTTTGTCTTGCTTCTTTCCGTGAATTTCGATACAGTAATTTAAACTAAAGAAAAAAGTAGGGGATGCACATGGAATTATTGATCAATCGAAACTTAGTGTTTGCAGAAAATCGTGTCATAGAAACGGAACGTCTGATTTTAAGACCAATCACATTGGAAGACGTAGAAGATATATTTGAATATGCCCATGATGTAGAAACGACCCGCTTTGTTTTCCCTCGACATCAGTCGATCGAAGATACAAAAATCAGTGTTGCGAATTTTTTTATGGCATCACCGCTTGGAAAATATGCTATTGAATGGAAAGAAAACCGCAAGATGATTGGTACGATCGATTTGCGGATACAAGAAGGCGATGATACGGCTGAATTAGGTTACGCTTTAAATAAAAAGTATTGGGGAAAAGGAATCATGCCGGAAGCTGGAAAAGCGCTTCTGAAATTGGGCTTTGAAAAAATGGATCTCGTAAGGATCTTTGCTTATCATAATACGAAAAATAGTAAATCGGGACGAGTGATGGACAAGTTAGGAATGAGAGAAGAAGCTGTGATTCCTGATGCAAAACGAGAAAAAGGAGAAATTATTTCAATCGTTCTTAAAGGAATTACCAAAAAAGCTTGGTTGGAAGGTCACCCAAAAACAAGTTAGTTGCAACTTCGTACAAAAATCATTAAGCTAAAATTGAGGTGATTAAGATGGAATTTATCGTATCAAAAGAAGCGGAAGAACTGCTTCGTGGAAAAGTGAATGACAATGAACAATTATTGCTAGATGTAGAAGACGGAGATGGACCATTTGCGAATAGCCGGATCACTTGCCAAATCGATACTTCTTTTCGTCTGATTATTGTAGAAAAAGAAACATCGGCAGATCTAAGCTTATATTCTGAAGTAGTCGATACCCAAATGGGACCAATCAAAATCAAGAAAAGCGCACTCGTTTATTTGGATAATCCGACGACGTTAGCAGTAGAACCAACTTACAAGAGTCTGCAACTGAAAGGACCAGGAGGAATCATCAAAAATAACCTCCAAATCGTCACATCAACTATCTAAGATTTAGAAGGAAAAAGAATGGGAAATTTAGCGATCATCAGTGACTTACATGTGGACATCAATCAATTTGGCGAAGCTGAATTAATGCTCTTATGGGAAGTCTTACAACAAAAAAAGATTACTCGGCTTCATTTGGCTGGGGATACCGCCAATAAAGTCGATCGTTGTGTCGCAGTCGCTGAATTTTTTGCAGAGCGACTACCAACGACTTTCCATTTTGGCAATCATGAGTTAGCCGATGTTACTGGCGAAGCAATGATCAGTCATTTTCCAGACGTCCATTTTTTGAATGAGCGCTATATTCCATTAAATGAGAAAACCGTGTTATTAGGCATCAACGGTTGGTATGATTACCAATTCTCAGAAGAAAAAGACGTGAAGAAAATCGTTCGGATGAAGCGTTTGTACTGGTATGACCGCTTGATTGAGCGAGATGGAACGGATCTAGAAGTGAATGATCGAGTAGTAGAAGCAACACGATCATTATTGGATACGCTACACAAAAAGAAAATGAATGTGATCTTATCAACCCATTTTGTCCCAAAACAAGAATTCATTGTTTACCAAAACGCGCCTTATGAACGTTGGAACCAACTCAATGCGTTCTTAGGTTCAGCTTCATTTGGAAAACTACTCGATCAATACGATAATCTTCAACAAGTCGTCTTTGGGCATACACATCGACGGTTTGAGGATAAAGTACTCCAAGGAACGACGTATAGTTGTCGGCCGTTTGGCTATTATTACGAATGGCAATTGACACGAGATTTTATCGATGAATATCAATTGATTGATCGTTACAATCCAATGAAATTACGCGTATTATTACGAACGCATCGTCCAGAATTTAAAGAATACCAGTTACAACATTTAAAAAAAGAGTTTGAACAAGCAGTAACAGTGATTGCTTACTGAAAATTTGAAGACCACCAAGTATCGATTTAGATGACACTTGGTGGTTTTTCATATATTTTTTGGTTTTACTTCATCGATCGTGTAATCTAGCGTTACATCAGATAATAAGCTGCCAACTTCTTTTTTCAATTCACTTGTCTAAATGGATTCTTAATCGTTTTTTTGTCTTACTTGTGTCCATAATGATTAAATTCTCTCTTTGATGTACAAACTACGACCCTATCCTACCCTTATTTAGGGGGATATACGATAAGAATATTCTTTGTTACTCTATAGTAGAAACTGCTCCGAAGCGAATGGTTATACACTTCGGTTTTTTGTATTGATTTATCTAACCGAGATTTTATTCTTATTTTTGATAAAGATAAAACTTATCATGCCAATCACGAAGAGTACCAAGCCAAAAAGTAAAGTATGAGTGATGCCGATTGGCTAAGGTGCCACCTGTCCTTGATTAAAAAAAAGTATTGAAGATATCCGATAAACAAAGAAACTGGCATCAAGATGATTTAAAGGATATTAAGCCAATCAGAGGATGATTTTAGTTTTGAAATCAATAAAAAACGGAAATCTAAGGAATTGCTTCCAAAGATTTCCGTTTTTATAGTACTCATTAATTTTATGCCATAAATAATGCTTTGTAGACAAATACTGCTACAACACCGGCACAAATTGGTGCAATAACTGGAACCCAAGCGTAATCCCATTGTGAAGAACCTTTATGTTTCAATGGTAACAACGCATGAACCAAACGAGGTGCAAAGTCACGTGCTGGGTTCAATCCAGGGCCTGTAGGACCACCTAGTGAAGCGACCAATGTCCAAACTAAGAAACCAAGAGCTAAGTGAGCTGTTCCTAAGTTATCTTGGAAGAAAGGTGCTTTTGTGATACCTAACGCGCCAAAGAATAAAACGAATGAACCGAAGAATTCGTTGACGAAACCATTGAATTTAGAACCAACACTGTTGATAGTTGAGAAAGTTCCTAAGACATGGTTTACATCTTCAGTTTGATCATAGTAAGGTTTATAACAAGCGACCACGATCAATTGTCCAAGAGCTGCTCCAAGTAATTGTGCAACGATATAAGGCACGACTTCTGCCCAAGGGAATAAACCATTAGAGGCTAAAGCGATCGTAAATGCCGGATTGATATGATTTCCGCTAATGCCACCAAAAATCATTGCTGGCATCATCACACCAAAACCATAACCAACAGCAATCAGCATCCAGTCACTGCCATATCCTTTTGTTCCTTTTAAATCTACGTTTGCGACAGCACCATTACCTAAAACGATCAATAATGCTGTACCAAGTAGTTCCGCCGCTAGACGGGTCATAAGTGAATAATCCATAATACCCTCCATTAATTTATTGAAATATAAAAAAGAAACAACAACACAGCGGGTGAAGTGTTCCGTAAGAGGTGTACTTCTGTTGTCGTGATAAGTGCAAAATAAAAAACGACTTCTTTATAGAAAGAAATCCGAGCAACAGTCGACACATTGATAAAACCCTATGACACAAAACACCAACCCTAACTATAAATATATCAAAAATAAATAGTGAATTTTATCAAATATTGTTGCTATCAACAAACATTTTTTGAAAATTTCAGAAAAAATGAAACTGAAATGGAACGAATAATCGCACTATGCACGATGAGTGAATCGTCTACAAAAAGAAGGGGATTACTGTAATTGAATGCCTCCTTAGCTTGTCTGTTTTGGTGTTTCAATAAGGATTATATGCTACAATGAGGAAAATAGTCGATAAGGGGTGAAGTCGTTGTATTTGTCTTCTGAGTACTTAAAACGTTTTGACAAAGACTTATATTACAAGGTGCTCTTACTCGAAAGCTTTGAGGATCAGGTAGGGCACACAGCGGCACAACTTGCACAAAAGGTTCAACTAGACGCACGAAGTGTAACCAGATATTTAGTTGAATTGATCAAAAATTATCAATTATTCAGTGGAAAAGAGCAATCTTTATTTACGAAGAATCATCGATCGGGTTATCATTTCTATGATTCTCTGGATCCTATTGAACGTGAACGCTTTTTGATTTACCTCGTGCAAAGTACGCTTAAATACCAGCTATTGCACGACATTTTTTTTGAAGAATTTCATACGCTCTATCAATTCTCACAAAAGCATTATATTAGTGAGTCAACTGCTCATCGGAAAATCAATGATTGGAAAGAACAATTTTCGAGGTATGGTATCCAACTCAAAAGAGGAAGCTATATTGCGTGTGGGGAAGAAGAAATCATTCGATTATACCTACATATGACTTTTTGGCAGTTATTTCGTGGTAAAGTTTGGCCCTTCGAAACTATTCCACAACAGGACGTCAAACAAATTGCTGACCAGATTTTACAGTTTTTTGATGTTCGGTTGAATGAGATCAAGAAACGGCGATTAGAGTATATGTTAGGTGCATTTTTCTTACGTAAATCACAAAAACATTTCGTGGTTTTAAATAATAAAAAACGACAGTTGATTGAAAAAAATCCACTCTTTGAAGCATTCAGTCAGTGGATGGCGCCTTTTTTTCCAAACTATTTCCAAGGGAAAGAAGAATTAGGTGCACTATTTCTAGTGCTGATGACCAGAGAAGAATACTATCAATCGTCAGGAATCCGTAAGCAGATTTTTGCTTTTCACCGAAAACAACAAACCGCTCCTTTTATAGCTCTATTAGAAATGAAGAATGCGTTAGCAGCATACTGTGAAGAAAAGCAGTTGACCGAGGAATCATTCACCAAAGAAGCAGAGAACTATTTGCTAAGTAGTCATCTGTTCGCGTACTTGTTTCCTCATGCGAAGGAAATGGTTGATGGGGAAGGTAGCAATTTTTCTAGACACTTCGTTAGTGAAAATGAGTCATTGAAACAATGGTTGCTGAATTTTTTCAATCGTGCAACACAACGTGCAGACGAGTGGGTCTATGAGAATGCGACTTTCTTGATGCGAAGGTATCTAACCGTGTTAAAAACGATGCGTGTTTTTGATCGACAATTACCAAAAGTCACTATTTTACTGATGACAGACTTTCCTCTTTTTGAAGAAGAATTACTAAAAGAAAACCTAAGGTACTTTTTCAGAGAGGAGTATCAGTTGTACTTTTTACCAGCGGATTATCGAGGAAGAGAGGTCGATCTATTACTATCCACAAGCAAGATCCATCGCAAACCTTGGGCGGATCTAGACTATTTCATCGTCACAGATGAACTTGAACTCTCGGATTATATCCGTTTATTTGATAAAATCAAAGAAATCCAAATAAAGAAAGAGAGAAAAAATCATGACATTTGAAGAAGTATTGCCACAGTTAAAAACAGGTGCAAAGGTTATTAGAAAAGGTTGGAGTGGATTTGAATTATATGTTGTTCTAGTATCCGATGATGAATTTGATGGTTGTCCAGTAACGCCTTATTTTCTGATCAAAACGAGCGACGAAGGATTTTCTAGCTTTGCGCCAACCGTTTGCGATATTCTAGCAGAAGATTGGATGATCGTTGAATGACGAATCATTATCCGGACTTAGCGAGTCAAGTCGTCTTTGTGACAGGTGCCGCTCAAGGAATCGGTGCTGCACAAGCAGAAGCTTTTTTAAATCAAGGAGCGAAAGTATTTGGTGTGGATTTGAAATTAGGTAAGATGGAAGAACTAGCCATAAAATATCCTACGCATTTTATCTCATTTCTCGGTGATATTTCACAAAAAGAAGTGATTGAACAAGCGGTCACTACGTGTCATGAAAAAGTCGGCGATATTTCAATCTTATTGAATACCGCAGGGATTCTTGATGGCTACAAGCCTTTATTAGACACAGACGAAACACTTTGGAATCGGATCTATGAGGTCAACGTAAGAAGTCTCTTTCGATTAACAAAACAAGTGTTGCCTGATATGCTCGAACAGCAAACGGGAACGATCATCAATATGGCCTCCATTGCAGGTATGGTGGCTGGCGGTGGTGGGATCGCGTATACGAGTGCCAAACATGCCATTATTGGGTTCACAAAGCAATTAGCCCTTGATTATGCTGCGCAAGGGATACGTGTAAAAGCCATCGCACCAGGCGCCATCCAAACACCGATGAATGCAGCTGATTTTGCAGGTGACGGAGAGATGGCCAAATGGGTCGCAGAAGAAACGCCTGTTAAGCGTTGGGCACAGCCGGAAGAAGTGGCAGAATTGACGTTATTTCTTGCGACGCCTCAAGCGAGTTATATCCATGGAGCAATCGTTCCAATCGATGGTGGATGGTTGCTTAAATAGCTGAAAGAAGAATAAGTGGGGGAAACGTATGAAAGTGATCGATTGGTTGATGCCTCTTGGAATGGTTAGTGTAGTTGCTTATTTTGTACATGTGTTTCTTGGGCAATACCTTTGGGAATCATATGATCCAATCACGACAGACATCAGTTCTTTAACCGCCGTTGGTGCGCCAAATGCGAATTTATTGAATATGATCCTGCTTATCTATGGTATAGGCTTTTTACTGTTTGTCATTGGAATGGTCGTGAACGCCTTTGAAAAGTATCATGGGATGACTCGGATCGGTTATCTGATTTTTCTTGTGATGGCAAGCACTACAGTGGTAGGCTATAAACTATTTCCATTGACAGGCGATAAGGCGGATATGAATTCCCAAAATACGATGCATATTGTTGTGACGATCATTGTCGTATTTACTACTATATCGTCTTTATTCCTTATTGGATTTGGTTATCTTAAACAAGAAAAACTACGTACGTTAGGAAAAATATGTATTGCTACCGCCATATTGATCACTTTTTTTGGCGCATTGAATCCAATTGGAATGGCACAAGGATGGAATATTTTAGGGTTGACGGAGCGAATGGTGATCTTCCCACTGCAAGCCTTTGTTTTCTTTCTGTCCTTCATCTATACGACGAATAATAAGCTGATAGTGAAAAATGAAATGGTATAACTGGATGATTATAGAAGTGTCTGGCTATGAGAATAAGCGATATCCGCCAAAAAATAGTTGCTCTATTTAGCGGATATCGCTTATTTTTAAAGTTTTTCTTTTTTTATCCTATTAATTTTTTAAACTAATTTTTGAATGTTGAATCGTAATCTTTTTCTTAAAGTAGTGCCAACATAAGCTGCTCCCGTACTTTTGAGCAACTCTGGTAACAAGAAGGGGAAGAACCCACTCAATAGAGCAGTTTGAATAGACAAATGACTACTAAACGATAACCAAAGAGTTCCTACAGATAAAGCAAGAAGAGAGCCAAATAGATTGGCACACCAAGCATGGAAAAAGCGAGAATTAGTCTTCTCAATCCACCAACCAATTACGAAAGACTGAAGAATAAAACCAAAAAGGTAGCCACCAGATGGTCCGAATAAGATGCCCATTCCCCCAGTCATGCCAGAAAAGACGGGAAGTCCGATCAAGCCTAATAAGAGGTACATACAAACTGCGAGAGTACCAGCACGTTTCCCAAGAAACGTGGCGGTCAAGCCAATCGCAAAAGTCTGACCAGTAAGTGGAATCAATCCTAATGGAATAACAAATTGTGAGAGAACTGCAATGATTGCAGCAAATTCGGCAACGAGTATAAGTTCTTTTAATGATTTTGTCATCCGTTCTCCTTTCGTTAACCTTATTTATTTTTGTAGTTAACGAAATTATAGAGGAAGAGAAAATAAATGTAAAGTCTCTTTATGATATATTTTGAAAAAGCACATAAGAAGTAAGAGTACAAAAATATTTCCAAATGTGAGAAAAAGTATGAATAGCAAGTGTTTTGATACGTGATATAATTTTTATATAACATAATCAACTATATTTTGGCACATAGAAAAATGAGGATGATCATTCATGATCTTTCTACAGATAGGTGCCCAACCTAGTCAATGAACTGGTTTGTTGGTTGAAACGGCCAGTGAACATTCATCGATTTGCCATGGGTAACAAAAAGCTGTTTGACGAATGAATGTGCCAATAATCAGCAACTGTGAAAGTGACAAGTTAACATGTCTATCCACCATTGATAAAGGGAGAAATTAAGCAGTTGCTTGCTTAAAGGAGACATTTCATTGGAAAAACAATGATGCGAGACAGTTTATGAAATTTGAAGCATCACACTGTAGAGGACATGTTCTTTTCCTCGTCTAAATCAAGTGGGAAGTGGCAGTTAAAAGCTGTATCTTCAGAGAACAATTGAGAATATCAAAAACTTCGCTGTTTTATCACCCAAGTAGCGAATACAAATTGATTTCTCTTGCTATTGTTCGAGTCATGGATGCACCTGAACCTGCTAAAGCCAACATAAAAAGATAACACTCGACTCAACGAAATACGTACGTTGTTTTGAGGTCTATCTTTTTATGTGTGTCCGAGCGAAGAAAAGACACGGGGACATTATTTCTTATTACTTGGAGCTAATCGGATTTTTTGCAACCTTGATAAACGGTGTTCAAAAAGCAACACTTCGGACATAAGCCAAAAAAATCAAAAATGAAACAGCCATTTTCGATTTTTCTGGCTTATGCCTTAGTGTTGAGCGCTTCTTTCGCAACCTAAAAAAAACCAGCTATCCAAAAGATAGCCGGTTTTTTTGTACCAAAGTTTTTTGAATTATAGGCTTTGGTTGTAGTATTCAACGACAAGTGCTTCGTCGATTTCTGGGTACAATTCGTCACGTTCTGGTAAACGAGTCAATGAACCTTCTAATTTTTCAGCGTCAAAGCTTACGAATGCTGGACGTCCAACAGTTGCTTCAACTGCTTCTTTTACAGTTGAGATGTTTTGTGATTTTTCACGAACTGAAATCACTTGACCAACTGCAACGTGGTATGAA
The DNA here is from genome assembly GCF_013394305.1 of Enterococcus mundtii. Classification (NCBI taxonomy): domain Bacteria; kingdom Bacillati; phylum Bacillota; class Bacilli; order Lactobacillales; family Enterococcaceae; genus Enterococcus; species Enterococcus mundtii. The sequence goes on from NZ_AP019810.1 coordinate 1,735,541, forward strand.
GGGATATCAACACGTTTGCCATCAACCATGATATGACCATGGTTAACTAATTGACGTGCTTGACGACGAGTAGTTGCAAGACCTAAACGATAAACAACATTGTCTAAACGTTGTTCTAGTAAGATCATGAAGTTAACCCCGTGTTTACCTTCTTTGATTTTGCTTGCTTTAACGAACAAGTTACGGAATTGACGTTCGTTCATACCGTACATATGACGTAATTTTTGTTTTTCAGTTAATTGCATACCGTATTCTGATTGTTTGCCACGGCTGTTTGGTCCATGTTGACCTGGAGCGTAAGGGCGACGTGCTAATTCTTTTCCTGTGCCAGATAATGAAATACCTAGGCGACGAGAAATTTTCCATGATGGTCCTGTATAACGAGACATTAAAATTTCCTCCAATAGATAACTATATTTTTTGGAGTAAAATAATCCGTTAAAAAATTCATAATCGTATAGTTTGTTCTTCAATCTTCACCTTTGCAGCCGCGGTTACACAATTGAACCCGAAGCGGGGCAACAAACTAGGGACGAGTTATTATTTTTCTGCTGCATTATTTTACACGAACTACAGTATAAGCGATATGACCTATCAATGTCAAGAGAATAAGTAGCAAAAAAGCTTTACAAACCCCAGTTCTGTCTATAGAATAAGAGGGTATATGCCAAAAGCATGAAAATAATTGAACAAATCTTAAAGGAGAAAAGAGATGAACCCAGTATCACCGTTGTTTGAAAAGATTGAGGCATCAATCGAAAAGAAAGTTGATTTGATCGGAAATAGTTACGCCCGGTATGCCGTGCGTGCTTTATTAGCCAGTTTGTTCTTGACACTTGGAACTGCTGTTGCTTTTTCGATTGCGATCAAAGGTGAGCATATTGCTCATGGATTTGGAAAGATACTTTATGCGTTTATGTTTAGTTGGTCGTTAGTCATGATTTTATACATGAATGCTGAACTTGGTACCTCAAATATGCTTTATATGTCGGTCGGGGTCCAACGTAAGCGGTTAAAATTAGGTCTAGCTGCAAAAATTCTGTTTACTTGTATTTTATTTAACTTGATTGGTGGGGTATTATTTGGCTTTTTAATTTCCTTGACAACACCATTCCAAGATCTGCCCATGGATAATTATATGTTAGAGTCGATTGCAGTCAAATTGACGAAACCGACAACAACTATTTTGGTGGAGGCAATGTTTGCCAACATTGTAGTAAATACAGCGGTATTGATTAGTATGCGAATGAAAGATGATGCAGGGAAAGTCTTAGCGATTGTTTTCATTATTTTCATTTTTGCTTTTTTAGGCTATGAACACGTTATTGCCAACTTCCCGGCATTTACATTAGCTTATTTTGTTTCAGGTGGGCAGATGGATGCGATGACTGTTGGTAATGTGATCCACAATCTATCCTTTGCGTTGATTGGGAATTACGTTGGTGGTGGTTTAGTCATTGGTTTAGGTTATGCATGGTTGAATCAATCAAAATCATCCTATGTTGACTAGTTCGTTCCTTTAAAAATCGAAGGAGGCCATCCCTTGGAGACAATTGTTTTCCCGAATAATAAAGAAAAAGCTCAGCAGATGGAAGCTTACATGAAGCATCATTTCCGATTTGCTGGAGTTCCTAAGCCAGAAAGAGCGTTACTACAAAAGGCTCTTTTAAAAGAAAGCCAGAAGATACCTATTTCAGACTTACTTTTATTAGTAAAAGATTATTATATGCAGGAAGAACGTGAGTATCAGTATTTAGCGATCGATTTAGTCCAAAAGAACGTCAAACGTCTTTCTTTTGATAACTTAGTATGGTTACTTGAGCTTGTCTCACAGAAGGAATGGTGGGACAGTATCGATTCTTGGCAAAAAGCCTACAGCACGTGGGGAAAACTTCACCAAGAAGTTGAGGCGGTTTTCAAATTATTTGAAGGTCAAGAAGACTTTTGGTTAAGACGAATTGCGATCACCTTGCAACTAGGGTTTAAAGAACAGACAGATGTCGCTCTACTCGAACGAGCGATTGATGCAGATCGTTCAACAAAGGAATTTTTTATTCAAAAGGCTATTGGTTGGGCGTTGCGGGACTATAGCAAAACAAATCCACTTTGGGTAAAAGAACAATTGACAAAAGAATTAAGCAAGCTTGCAACGAGAGAAGCAAGTAAGTATTTATAGAGAGGCGAGATAGAATGACACGCAAATTAATTGCTTTTGATATCGACGGCACGTTGTTAGATTCCAACAAACAGGCGTTGGATAGTACAAGGGAAGCCTTGGAAAAACTACGTAAAGATGGACATTTAGTGACGATTGCTACAGGGCGTAGTCGCTTTCACGCACAAGAAGTTATCCGTGATCTAGCATTTAGCAATTATATTCTATGTAACGGTGCAGCCGGATTTTTGGATCATGAACAAGTCTATAAAAATTTGCTGGATCAAGAACAATTACACAAATTTATTCAAGAAGCACAAGAAAAGGCTATTGATACCGCATTTGTTAGTTTAGATTCAATCAAACGCTTTTCATCTAATCGTATCGATATGATGGAAGATGCGATGCATTCATTTGGTGCACACTTACCAGAATTGGACGAATACTTTGTTGAAAAACAGGATGTGTATCAAGCGTTAGCTTTCTTTGATCACTCTTATGACCAACAATTCAGCGCTTACGATCGTATCCGTTTTGTTCGCTGGCACGAAAATAGTGTCGATGTGGTGCCACACGATGGTTCCAAAGCGGTAACGATCATGAACCTAGCCAATCGAGTAGGGATTGCGCCAGAAGACGTCATCAGTTTTGGTGACGGACAAAATGATCGCGAAATGCTTCGTATGTCTGGCATTGGGGTGGCAATGGGGAATGCCGTACCAGAAGTCCAAGCGGAAGCAAAAATGGTGACAGATACGAATGATCAAGATGGTATTTGGAAGGCATTGAAAGAGTTAGCTTTGATTTAGGTCATAAACATCATACAACAATAATTTTAGTTAAAAAGAGGGCATGCAACAGGATTTTTCTGATGGAATGCCCTCTCTTCTTATGGTTTTTGTATGATACATAAACGATACGCCATCATCGTACACGTCGTTTTGGTTTTGAAATTGCTGTTTTGGTTCATGTTCTTCATAGGTTTAGCCCTGTCTATTGTTTACTTAGTAAAAAGAATTAAAAAATAAATTTTGATCAATTTACATAGTTAGAGAATAAAGTTATAAAAAGCTGATGCTAGTTAGTTCAAAATACCCTTTCTTGATATTCTAGAAAAGAGCTTCTTTTACAACCTCTTTCCTTTCTTTACTAAAACACTTATAATATAAGATACGTTAGAAGAGAAGAGGAAATCGTGTGCGGGTATTGTTTATTGGTGATGTAGTAGGTGCGATGGGTAGAGAAATGATCACAGAATATCTCCCTCGCTTGAAGAAAAAATATCGTCCACAAATGACGATCGTGAATGGTGAGAATGCGGCTTCAGGTCGTGGGATCACAGAGAAAATCTATAAAAAGTTTCTGCAAGATGGCGTAGATGTCGTGACGATGGGGAATCATACGTGGGACAATCGTGATATTTTTGAATTTATCGATGATGCGAAAAAAATGGTTCGTCCAGCAAATTTTCCAGAAGGAACGCCTGGACAAGGAATCGTTTTTGTCAAAGTCAATCAATTGGAACTGGCGGTCATCAATATGCAAGCTCGTTCATTTATGGTTGATTTAGATGATCCATTTCGTAAAATGACCGAGTTAGTCGAAGAAGCTCGGAAAAGAACACCGATCATTTTTGTTGATTTTCATGGAGAAACGACGAGTGAAAAACAAGCAATGGGCTGGTTTTTAGATGGAAAAGTATCTGCTGTAGTCGGTACACACACGCACGTTCAAACGAACGATGCGCGAATCTTGCCACAAGGAACGGCGTATTTGACGGATGTCGGTATGACGGGTCCATATGATGGAATTTTAGGGATGCGCCGTGAACCAGTGATTGAAAAATTTTTAACGGCTTTACCAAAGCGTTTTGAAGTGGTGGAACAAGGTCGAGGGCTTTTAAGTGGTTGTATCTTGGACATCGACGACCAGACGGGACAGGCAAAAGATATCCAATTGATCCAAATCAACGATGACCGCCCTTACAGAGAATAGAAAGCGAGAGAGAATGTGCAGGACAAAACGACGATCCAATTAGAAGTCGACCAATTGGCGACTCTTTTAAAGAAGAATGAAACGATCACACGTTATCAGGAATTGGAACATAAAGTGAAACATAGTCGTTACTTGAATCAACAAACAGAAGCATTGAAGCAAGCGCAAAAAGATGCCGCACAATATGCGCATTATGGACAAAAAGAAGCAGAAAAAGAAGCGATCAAACGGATCGAAGTCTTGACGCAATCTATCGACGAATATCCTTTAGTGATCGCTTACCGCCGTCAATTGATGGAAGCAAATGAGTTATTGCAACACTTGACTCAAATGATCCAAAATGAAATCAATGAGTATGTAGAGGAGGAGCATAATGCCTCAAAAAACTAAGAACACTCCAATGATGGAACAATATCTAAGCATCAAGGCACAATACCAAGATGCTTTTTTGTTCTATCGTCTCGGAGATTTTTATGAATTATTTTATGAAGATGCTGTCAAAGCAGCACAAATCTTAGAACTGACATTAACTAGTCGAAATCGTAATGCGGATGATCCAATTCCGATGTGTGGGGTACCGCATCATTCTGCACAAGGATATATCGACAGTTTGATCGAAAAAGGATACAAAGTAGCGATTTGTGAACAAGTCGAAGATCCAAAGACGACCAAAGGCATGGTCAAACGAGAAGTCGTGCAATTAGTGACTCCTGGAACAGTGATGGATAGTAAAGGATTATCAGCCAAAGACAACAACTTTCTGACGGCAGTAGTTAATCAAGGTTCCGCTTTTGGGTTTGCTTATGCTGATTTGAGTACAGGTGAATTAAAAACAGCCCGCTTACTTGATGAAGAAGCTGTCTTGAACGAAACTTCCGCGTTACAAACAAAAGAATTGATTCTAGGAACAGAGATCAGTGAAACGTTATATGAACAACTAAGCACAAGACTTGGCTTAGTCTTCTCAAAACAAGAAAGTGTAGAAGAAAATGCAGAATTCAATTTTCTAACGAGTGAGTTGACGGATGAATTAGAAAAGGAAGCGACTGGAAAGTTACTTACTTATTTAGCAGTCACCCAAAAAAGAAGTTTGGCACATATCCAAAAAGCGGTCGAATACCAACCAGATCATTTCTTGAAGATGGATTATTATTCTAAATTCAATTTAGAATTAAGCCAGTCGATCCGTACTGGAAAAAAACATGGCACGCTTCTGTGGTTATTAGATGAAACCAAAACAGCAATGGGGGGACGTTTGCTAAAACAATGGCTTGATCGTCCGCTGATCCAATCCCATCAAATCAATGCTCGGCAAGAAATGGTGGCATCGCTGATCAATAGTTATTTTGAACGTCTTGATTTACAGAGTGCGTTGACGAAAGTCTATGATTTAGAACGTTTAGCTGGACGTGTCGCATTTGGTAACGTCAATGGTCGAGATTTGATCCAGTTAAAAACATCATTGCAGCAAGTACCGATGATTCGCGGGTTGATTGAAGGCATCGATCAAGGACAATGGTCAGAGTTATTAACAGATATGCAGCCAATGGATTCATTAGTGGAACTGATCGAACAAGCGATCCAAGAGGATGCACCTTTACAAATCACTGAAGGAAACGTCATCAAAGATGGCTTCAATGAACAGCTAGACACCTATCGTTCTGCGATGAGAAATGGCAAACAGTGGTTAGCAGAATTAGAAGCGCGCGAACGCCAAAGTACAGGGATCAAAAATTTAAAAGTTGGGTTTAATCGAGTGTTTGGTTACTATATTGAAATCACGAAAGCGAATTTGATGAATGCTGAACTGGAAAAATATGAACGTAAACAAACCTTAGCCAATGCAGAACGATTTATCACACCTGAATTAAAAGAATTAGAAACACAGATTCTAGAAGCGGAAGAAAAATCAGTAGATCTAGAATACCAACTCTTTTTAGCTGTTAGAGAAGAAGTGAAAAAAGCAATCCAGCCATTGCAAACCTTAGCAAAATCATTGAGTACTGTAGACGTCTTACAAAGTTTTGCAACGATCAGTGAACGTTATCAATATGTTCGTCCAGAATTAACGAACAAAAAAACATTGGTGATCGAAGAAGGACGTCATCCGGTGGTAGAAAAAGTATTAGGACATCAAGAATACATTCCAAATAGTGTGATCATGTCGGAAGAAGAAATGATCTTGTTGATCACTGGGCCAAATATGTCTGGTAAAAGTACGTATATGCGACAGTTGGCATTGACGGTATTGATGGCACAGATGGGCTGTTTTGTTCCGGCGCAAAAAGCAGTGCTGCCGATTTTTGATCGAATCTTTACTCGAATCGGTGCAAGTGATGATTTGATTGCAGGACAAAGTACCTTTATGGTAGAAATGATGGAAGCCAACCAAGCGTTGCGCCATGCGACACCGAACAGTTTGATTTTATTTGATGAACTCGGTCGAGGAACAGCCACTTACGATGGTATGGCATTAGCACAAGCTATCATTGAGTATATCCATCAACACGTTGAAGCCAAGACATTGTTTTCTACGCACTATCATGAGTTGACAGTGCTTGATACGGAATTGCCGCAATTGAAAAATGTCCATGTTGGTGCAGTCGAAAAAGATGGCGATGTGGTATTTTTACACAAGATGATGGACGGTCCAGCAGATAAAAGCTACGGGATCCATGTAGCTAAGATTGCGGGTCTACCAGATGAATTATTGTCACGTGCCTCTGCGATCTTAGCCTTTTTAGAATCAGGAGAAACGACACACCATGTCTCGGCACTTGAAGCATCTGTCACGAAAAAAAGCGACTACCCTAAGTCACAAACCAACCAACCAAGCCATCAGGTCAATGAAGAGAGTCAACAACTATCTTTATTTGGTGAAGCAACGGAAGCTGAAACGCAAATCATTGCTGCATTGAAACAGTTGAACCTACTAGAAATGACGCCAATGGATGCGTTGAATAAATTGTACGAACTGCAAAAACAATTATAGGAAGAAGGTGCTGATCGATGGCGAAGATCCAAGAATTATCCGAACGCTTGGCCAATCAAATCGCCGCAGGAGAAGTCGTTGAACGACCTGCTTCTGTGGTGAAAGAACTTGTTGAAAATGCCATTGATGCCCATAGCTCTCAAATCGATATTCTCGTAGAAGAAGCCGGTTTACGAAAAATCCAAATCATCGATAACGGTGAAGGAATCTTAGCAGAAGACGTTGAAAATGCGTTCAAACGTCACGCGACGAGTAAAATCCATAACCGTGATGACTTGTTCCGCATTCGGACATTAGGGTTCCGAGGGGAAGCTCTTCCTAGTATTGCTTCTGTCTCTGAATTGACGATCGAGACAGCCAATCAAGATGAAACACAAGGGACCTATCTTGAATTAAAAGGTGGGGAAGTGTTGACACATCGCCCTGCTCCATTGAGACAAGGTACGAAAATCACAGTGAGCAATTTGTTTTTTAACACGCCTGCACGGTTAAAATACGTCAAGACATTACAAACGGAATTGGCAAATATAGGCGATATCGTCAATCGACTAGCATTGAGCCATCCCGACATCGCTTTTCGCTTAGTCCATGATGGCAACAAGATGTTAGCAACAGCTGGTAACGGAGATTTGAAACAAACGATTGCCGGAATCTATGGTTTGGCGACAGCGAAAAAAATGTTGAAGGTTGAAGCAAAAGATCTAGATTTTGAAGTTTCTGGTTACATTTCTTTACCAGAAGTCACTCGTGCGAGTCGTAATTATCTTTCAACGATCATCAATGGTCGTTTTATCAAGAACTTTTCCTTGAACAAAGCAATCGTGGCAGGTTATGGTTCTAAACTGATGGTTGGTCGTTTTCCAATCGCTGTTTTAGAAGTCAAAATGGACCCGTTGCTTGTCGATGTGAATGTTCATCCAACGAAGCAAGAAGTTCGTCTATCGAAGGAAAAAGAATTGACTGAATTGATTGCACAAGCGATTCAACAAGCACTAAGTCAAGAAAATCTGATTCCTAGTGCAGCAGACAATTTACGTTTCAAGAAAAAAATCGCCGATCAACCTAAAACGGAACAAATCGAAATCGATCTTTCTTATGCGTTTGAGGAACCACCAAAGAAACCCCAAAGTTTAAATTTCGATCGCCAGACAGGTACATTTTACGTTGAAGAAAATCCACAAAAATCAACCTATCCTGTTGATAAGTCTGTGGAAAATGTTGAAAACTCTTCTGTTTTTTCTGAAGATACACTGAATTATCCAGAAAAAGAGGAAAAAACGGTGGATAACTCTGGTGAAAGTGTTGATAACTTTGTAGAAAAACTAGTGGATAACTTTCAACAAAATCATTTATCCACTGTTGATAACTACTCAGTACAAGAAGAACGAACAGCATCAGTAGAAGAGAAAAGCATAGAGGAAGAACCAAGATTTGAGCAAGAAGAAACCAAGTTGCATCCCGAGTTTGACATGAGTCAAGATAGCCGAATGTTGGAGAAAGCAATCAGTAAAGTCGAGCAGGAAGTACCAACACAACGCTTCCCACATCTTGAATATTTTGGCCAAATGCATGGAACCTATTTATTTGCTCAAAGCAATGAAGGCTTATACATCATTGACCAACATGCTGCGCAAGAGCGGATCAAATATGAATATTTCCGTGAAAAAATCGGCGATGTTTCAGATGATTTGCAAGAATTACTCGTGCCTTTTGTTTTAGACTATCCTAATAGTGATGCAATCAAGCTAAAAGAGAAGAAAGAACTATTGGAAGAGGCAGGCATTTATCTGGAAGAATTTGGTCAGAATAGTTTTATCGTGCGAGCGCATCCGACATGGTATCCAAGTGGGGAAGAAGAATCGATCATTCAAGGGATGATCGACATGTTATTGACAACGGGTGAAGTAAGTGTGAAGAAATTCAGAGAAGCCACAGCAATCATGATGAGCTGTAAACGCTCGATCAAAGCGAATCACTACTTGAACGAAGCACAAGCGAGGGTCTTATTAAAAGACTTAGCAAAATGTGAGAATCCATTCAACTGCCCTCATGGTCGTCCGGTATTGATCCACTTTACGAATTCCGACATGGAACGAATGTTTAAACGAATCCAAGATCCGCATTGATCCGCGAGATTCGGAAAGGAAGTTTTTGATGAAAATAGTATTGGCTTCACAGTCGCCTAGAAGAAAAGAATTACTCGGAAGATTAGTGCCAGCATTTTCGATCCAACCGGCAGATATTGATGAAACGCCTAAGCTAAAAGAAGACCCAGTTGCTTATGTCCAACGAATGGCAGCAGAAAAAGCAGCTGTTGTACAAAATAATGAAGAAACGTTAGTCATTGCTAGTGATACTACCGTAGTTCTAGGAAACGAAATCCTTGGTAAACCGGAGGATGATGAAGAGGCAAAACGGATGTTACGCAAATTCAGTGGTACGACACACGACGTCTACACAGCCGTCGTAATAACTGATGGGACGCAAGAAGAGTGCATCCTTTCCCAAGCATCAGTCACTTTTTATGAATTGACCGATGAAGAGATCGAGCGCTATCTAGCAACTGGCGATCACCGTGATAAAGCTGGGGCGTACGGCATTCAAAGTTACGCAGGGGCTTTCGTAGAGTCGATTTCTGGCGATTACTATAGTATTGTCGGCTTTCCGATTGGCGCAGTCAATCAGGCGTTGAAAAAATGGCCAGATCTTTTGTCCTAAAATCGTGGACAACTGTATTTAGGTGAATAAAATTAAAAACACATGATCCGAGTAGCAAGAAACGGATCATGTGTTTTTTCTGGTTACATTAGTTCATGACCTAGAGTCAAGCGTATCTGCTAGAAGCTATAAAAAAACATGGTAAACTTAATCTAGTTGAAGGGAGTGGACGAAGTGATTACAACGGATAAGTTTTATCATGGTGAAACGAAAAAAGCGCCGTTCTTTGAAGGTTGGTATTTTAAGCATCAAATCGGCGATGAAGTCTACGCATTTATTCCGGGTTACTCCATTGGAGAACAAGGAGAAAAGTGCCCGTTTATCCAAGTGATCAATCATGAGTCTTCGGAAGTCTTTCATTTTGATCGTGAAGTCTTCATGGCAAGCGAAGATCGTTTATTTGTGAAAATCGGTGAGAATACATTTAGTGAGGAAGGAATCACACTAGCTTTACGTAGCCCCTCATTGACGATTGAAGGAACGATTTCTTATGGAGAGTTTACTCCGTTAAAAAGGAGTCGCTATGCCCCGAGTATCATGGGACCTTTCTCTTATTTATCTTTTATGGAATGCTATCACGGAATTTTAAGCATGAAGCATTCGTTAGAAGGAACGTTGAGTTGGAACGGTCAATTGATTGATTTTACAAATGGAATCGGATATTTAGAAAAGGACTGGGGAAGTTCCTTTCCCGCAACCTATTTATGGGTCCAATGCAATCAGTTTAGCGATTCGGATGCTCGCTTTTTCTTTTCCGCAGCAGAGATCCCGTTTTTAGGTTTTCGTTTTTTAGGAATCATTTCGATTTTGCAAGTCGGTGGGGAAGAATATCGCTTATCCACGTATGATGGAGCTAAAATTTCGGAGATTTTCCGTGAAGAGGAGCATCTGATCATTCGAATACAGCAAAAAAATATTGAACTAGAAATGCAAGTGTTAGCAAAAGAAGGGCATGCGTTGATGGCGCCACAACAAGGTCAAATGAGTCGGATCATCCGTGAAAAAGCGAGTACAGAGATGACCTTGATTGTCCGAGAAAACAAGCAAGAAATCTTTCATCAAAAGGGGAAGGCTGCTGGTTTTGAAGAAGTGGGCAATCTCCATGGGCACGAGTATTAAGGATCTTGATCATATAAAAGTTATAGCGCACCTTCAAAAATAAGCCTGAACCTCCAGAAATTAGAACAATTTCGGCTCTTTGTCAATAAGGACTGATGAGTTGTGCAAAATCAAATCTGGGTCAGAATGAACCTCATTCTGGCTCAGATTTTTTGTTATCTTACTTTGATTAATTGATTGATCAAAAAGATTCTAATTCTCATGTTCTCGAATGATTTAAATCCGTAGGATACTCGTTTCATTGTCTTTATGTGGGTATTCTTCGCTTCTATTTTTCCATTGGAATAAGGATAGATCATTGCGTTGGTGATGCCTTCTTCATAGGTCAGAAGGTTTTGAAGCTTTTCCCGAAAGCTGTCATCCAACGTTTCGGGAAGTTCTGCTAATAAGGAGAAAAATAAGTCAGGGTCTTTGTCTCGAAAGGCTTCAACTAATTCATGAAAAAAGGGATACGCCTCCTTTAGGGGCGTAGAAAACTCAAGCAATCGATCAATCATCATTGCTTCAGTAAGAAATGGGTATTTTGGTGCTCGGAAACTTTTCCATGTTTTGTATTCATAATGGTTGATGTTTGCACGATTTTTTAGCAAAAAGCGCCAGTTCTTTTTCAGTTTTTCTGCCTGGCTTTTCTGTCCTGCTTTACGAAGTTCATTCATTTCACGGATACGCAACTCATTGAACGCTTGATTCATGTGTTTGACAATATGAAACCGATCAATCACTATTTTCGCATTTGGCAGAACACGTTTGGTGAGCTGGAAGTAGGCGGCGTTCATGTCTGTCACCAAGAATTCTACTTCTTCTGGATTGGTACACTTTAAGAAATAGCTTGTTAATCGAGGTAATTTACGCGTAGGCAAAACATCTATTAATTTTCCTGTTTCGCCATCTGCGCAAATAAAGCTCATTTTATCTTCTATGGAAGCATGCGAACGAAATTCATCAACCATCAATACTCTTGGGAGAATCTTCTTAGATTGCTTTGGTAAATAGCTTTTAAACTCTTTCAATGTACGAATAACAGTGGTCAAAGATACCTGACAGCTTTTCGCAATAAAAGATAAAGATACTTTTTCAGTCAGTAAAGAAGCAATTTTATATCTAACATGATTTGCGATTGAATGTCTGGATTGGACAAAATAACTTTGAGCAGTCCAATGGGTTCGGCAGTTTTTACAGGTATAGCGCTGCTTTTTTAGGCGCATAACCAAAGGCATATGATTGTATTGTTCAAAACGGACAATCGTTTCTTTTTTTCCATTTTTCACTATAATTGCTTTCCCGTTTCCATCTACCACAGTAGAACCACAACTTCTACAAGCACGAGGAGTAGGTGAGAGAACAGCATCGACGACCAACGTCTTTTTCTTCTGAAGGGTCTCGTAAGAGACCTCTGTAATCATCAAATCTTTCTCTATTATTCTCAGCATTTTTTTGATAGAATCATTCATATAGCATATCGTCCTCTCAGTTGTTTATTTTGTGGTGATTTAATCATACTAGAGAACGATATGTTTTTTAATACCTAAAATGAAAATGGGACTGAAGAATCAATTCTGATTCATCAGTCCCATAAATTATAGAGCCACAATTTCCGGAGGTTCAGGCTTATTTTTCGGAGCGATGTGATTTTATCACATTCGACTTATTCGACAATTGATTTATATTCACTGTAACCAGCAGCATCCATTTCTTCATAAGGGATAAACTTCAAGGCAGCAGAGTTGATGCAATAGCGTAAGCCACCTTTATCTGCGGGTCCATCATTAAAAACATGTCCAAGATGGGAGTCGGCTTCATTACTTCTTACTTCGACTCGGTGCATCCCGTGAGAAAAATCCGCTTTTTCTTTGACGTCTTTTCTGCTGATGGGTTGGCTGAAAGCTGGCCAGCCACAGCCTGCATCATATTTCTCTGCAGAACTGAAAAGCGGTTCGCCGCTGACAATATCGACATAGATCCCTTTTTCATAAAAATCGTCGTATTCTCCAGTAAATGGACGTTCTGTGGCGTTTTCTTGTGTCACTGCATAAGAAATCGGAGATAATGTTTCTTTTAAGTCCTCTTTGTTTGTGTCGGTTGGTTTACTCATTGATACAGCCCCCTTTGTCTCCTAATCATACTGCCATCTGAAATAGAAGCAAACAATCTGCTTTAAGTAGGGAGGATAGCCTAGCAATTTAGCGGAAATTTAACGAACAGGTTTTACTTGCTACCTAATTACGTTGAGCTACTGGGCTTTTTCACAACCTTGATAAACGGTGTTCGAAAAGCTGACCTTCAATATTAAGCTAAAAAATTTGAAAAATATGAGAAGCTATTTTTCAATTTCCTATCTTACTGTTCAGGTCAGGACGCTTTTCTTACAACCTTGATAAACGGTGTTCAAGAAGCAACACTTCGGTCACAAGCCAAAAAAATCAAAAATGAAACAGCCATTTTCGATTTTTCTGTCTTCTGCCTTAGTGTTAATCGCTTCTTTCACAACCTAGATAAACGGTGTTCGAAAGCCAACTCCTTCAATAGTAAGTCAAAACGTGAAAAAATATGAGAAGCTATTTTCTCACGTTCCGTCTTACTACTCGGAGCTGAACGGCTTTCTCACAACCTTCTTCTTCGTGCAAATTCCACGAACCGGAATTTGTCGAGGCGGTGGATCGATTCAGTGTATTCGAAGCATTCAGTATTTTCTAAATAAACGAGGCCACGGACAATTACGACATAAGGATCGTCATGGAGGTCCATCGACTCTGAAATACTGGCATCGATTGGTTCGACAGTGATTTCTTTTTGGGCATAGGCAATGGAGAGATCTAGCTCATTTTCAAAGTATTCATAAATCGAATTGGCTGCTTGTTCCTTGGTTAAAGTAGGTACGGTTTCTTTTAATAAATAATCCCGATCTAAAATCACGACTTCGCCATTGATTTTTCTTTGGCGGACTAAATGCCAGACAGGTGTATTGACTGCCCAGCCAGTTACTTTGTGTAATTCGTTGTCGACTACAGTTTCTTCAAGTGTTTTTACGATCGTTTCACTCGGGATATGTTGATTTTCTTGGAGTTCCTTATAACTTGTTAGTCCAGCAATCGGGAAATCAAAACGATTTCGGTCTAAAACGATCGATCCTTTTCCTTGTTTCTTTTGAATATATCCTTCTGTCGTCAATAGATTAAGTGCTTTACGAATTGTTTCCCGTGAAACACCATAAATTTTGATCAATTGATTTTCACTGGGTAGTAAAGTATGAGGAGGATACTCTTTGTCTAAGATTTTCTTTTCTAAGTCTAAAAAAATTTCATTGAATTTGTTCATCGTTCCTCTGCTACACAAAATATAGACAAAAATACCTATATCGAGATTTCTCTACCACTCACGTAGGTAGAATTACTGTTTCACCGAACGCCGCCTCGTCACTTCGACACTACTACGGTTTGTCTCGTTCTCCACAGTCGTTGATTCCCGACTAAGCCATCGGTACATATACAAAGTTGCGTGCTTATGCAATCACATTGTATTCCTTCACATCTTTCAAATTCATGCTTGCGTTATAATCTCTATCTGCTACGTACCCACAGTTCTCACAACGATAGGTACGCTCTGATAGCTTTAAAGCTACTTTCTTATGCCCACATTCATGACATAATTTCGAGCTAGGATAGAATCGATCGGCCAGTCTTAACTCAATAGTAGAGACTTTACATTTGTCTGCTAATTTTTTACGAAAAGCATAGAAAGATTGCTCTCTCACAGCTTTTGAAAGATGCCGGTTTTTCATCATCCCCTTGACATTCAAATCTTCAATTGTGATATAAGCTGGTTTGGTTTTTACTAGCTCTAACACAATTTTATTCACTCTGTCCCTACGGATATCTGTCAACCGTTTATGAAGTTTTTGTACTTTCAAGACTTGTTTTTCAATATTTTTGCGAGTAGCTTCTCCTCTCTTTGATTGTTTTTCGTTGACACGCTTTTTTTCGCTTTCGTATTTCCTCGACAGCTTGCGTTGTTGTCGTTTTAATTGTTTTTCGATTTTACGAATTTTTCCTGATTTATTGATATTTTTATAGGTTTTCCCCGTGGAAAGAATCGCAAAATCTTTTAATCCTAAGTCGATACCCACGCCTTCGGTAGGAGTATCGTTCAGTACTTGAGCGGTACAGTCCTGTTCCACGATGACCGACAGGTAGTACCGGTTTGCTTGTTGGCTGATTGTGCCACTCTTTATGCTATGTTTGTCATCGTGTTTAGGAATATAGCCTTTTTCGTTCAGTTTTACCCAATTCAAAGAGGGAACTTTTATCCGATGACGCTCACAACGGATGATTGTCTTTTTATCGTTCTTCACGAAATACATCGATACATCTTGGTGCTTCTTCTTTTTAAATTTAGGAAAATTAGCTTTTCCTTGAAAAAAATTTCTAAAGGCTTTTTCTGTCTCCATAATCGCGTGTTTCGTTGACTTCGCATAAACAGCTTTGATCCACAGCTTGTCTGGATGGTTGGGAATGTAGTCGTTATTCAACCACTTTGAAAAATCTATACCTGAGACAAATTTCCCACCTGATTTATAGACTTCTTGGTTGTGGTAAATATAAAAGTTCTTTACAAAACGAGCAACACCAATGGTTCGATTAATGATTTTTTTTGTTCTTCTGTTGGAAGAATTTCTGTTTTGTACGCCACTAACATCTTTATCACCTTCAATCTCTTTATTATACTTATCTATCTTTAAATGTGACATAAATGGCGTCTACATTCTTCGCCATTACTTCGTCTAACAACAGATTCCATGTTTTACACTTGTAATTAAGACCACTGCCAATATCCACGATTACATCATCTAAAATTATGCCTTTTACATTTGCATATTTTCTCAAAAACTCAACTTGATTTTTCAAGTCATCTGTTTGTCCGACATTAGACACTCGAGCGTAAGCAATGTGCTTTTTGCCACTTGTATTATCGCCTTTGATGTAAGTTAAATAGTGATCTTCCGTGTAATATTTTCGATTTTTTGGTGTCCGATGTGCGTTTAACGTGCAATCGTTCGTTCTTCGCTTATAAACTATACTACAGCTATATGGAGATTTCAAACTGGACTTGGATAGAAGGAAGATGTTTCTACGACAAAGATAATAACGATTACAAGTTATTTATGTTTTTAGCATAAAACGCTTGCAATTTGTTGAGAAAAACATTATAGTGTGAGTACAAAGTAACTTGTATAAACAAGTCAAATGAAAGGGGTTTATGTTATGGGGAAATATCAAGCAGATGCCGAGAAGCTGTTAAAGGGAGTCGGCGGGAAAGAAAATATTGCTGCGGTCAGCCATTGTGCGACACGTATGCGCTTTGTTTTAAATGACCCTGCAAAAGCAAATGAAGCTGAGATCGAAGACATCGACAGTGTAAAAGGAATGTTTACCAATGCCGGTCAATTCCAAGTGATCATCGGAAATGATGTCTCAACATTTTATAACGACTTTGTTGCGGTATCAGGAGTTGAAGGCGTTTCAAAAGAACAAAGTAAAGCTGCTGCAAAACAGAATCTTAATCCGTTGCAACGAGCAATTGCAGTTCTAGCTGAAATCTTCACACCATTGATTCCAGCAATCATTGTTGGGGGATTGATTTTAGGGTTCCGTAACGTGTTGGAAGGCATTCAGTTCGAGAGTTTAGGTGGAACGATTGCAGAAAGTTCAACATTCTGGAATGGTGTGAATTCATTCTTATGGCTACCTGGGGAAGCGATTTTCCATTTCCTACCTGTAGGGATCACTTGGAGTATTGCAAAGAAAATGGGAACGACACAGATTTTAGGAATTGTTTTAGGGATTACTTTGGTTTCACCGCAATTATTAAATGCCTATAGTGTCGCTTCAACTGCCGCTGCAGATATCCCATTTTGGGACTTTGGCTTTGCACAAGTACAAATGATTGGTTACCAAGCGCAAGTCATTCCAGCGATGCTTGCCGGGTTCTTACTTGCCTATTTAGAGATTTTCTTCCGTAAGTATATCCCACAATCGATCTCAATGATTTTTGTCCCACTGTTTTCACTATTACCAACTGTTATCGCGGCTAATGTAGTGTTAGGTCCAGTCGGTTGGGCAATTGGTAACTGGATCTCATCAATCGTGAATACTGGCTTGACTTCATCGATCAGCTGGTTATTCAGTGCGTTATTTGGTTTCTTATATGCACCACTAGTTATTACAGGATTACACCATATGACAAATGCCATCGATATGCAGTTGATTGCTGACTTTGGTTCAACCAATTTATGGCCAATGATCGCATTGTCAAATATTGCGCAAGGATCTGCTGTACTTGCAATCATCTTCTTGCATCGTGGCAATAAAAAAGAAGAACAAGTTTCTATCCCAGCGATGATTTCTTGTTATCTAGGGGTAACGGAACCCGCAATGTTTGGGATCAACTTGAAATATGTATATCCATTTGTAGCTGCAATGATCGGTTCTGGTGTAGCAGGAATGTTTGCGAACTTGATGGATGTTCGAGCAAATGCGATCGGTGTCGGTGGTTTGCCAGGAATCTTAGCAATCCAAGCACAAACGTGGTTACCATTCACGATTGCAATGATCATCGCAATCATCGTACCATTTGGTTTAACTGTAGTATTTAGACGTAAAGGGATCTTGAACAAATTAGATCCAGTCAATCCAGAAGAAGTAAGTGTATTACAAACTGCAGAAGGCGTATCTATTCCTACACAAAACTTTGAAGCCGCAGGAACAACTGCTGTAGCCACTGCCAATGAAGAGTTATTCGCCGTTGCAGACGGAAAAATCAAAGCAATTACAGAAGTGAATGATCCAGTTTTCTCACAAAAAATGATGGGTGAGGGCTATGCGATCGTTCCGGACAATCAAAAAATCTATTCGCCAGTAAATGGTAAAGTAACTAGTGTATTTGAAACAAAACATGCCATCGGTATTCTAAGTGAAACCGGTGTGGAAGTTCTTGTTCACATGGGACTTGATACTGTCGAATTAAAGGGTGCACCGTTCAACGTTCTTGTGAAAGAAGGCGATCAGGTCTCGCCAACGACACAACTAGCAGAGATGGATCTCAGTGCCGTTGAACAAGCAGGTAAACAAACAGATGTCTTAGTTGTTCTAACGAATACGGACAAAGTGGCTGATTTCTCATTAAGTAAATCAGGCCAAGTACAACATGAAGAAATGATTGGTCAAGCGTCTATCAATCGCTAATACACAGAGAAAATATGCTACGAGTTTGGGTCTTTATCAAAGACCTAAGCTCGTAGTTCTGTTTTTGGGAACACTTTTTTTAAATCGCAAAGTATGCTACAATGGATAGAAATATGGGAACGTATGTGTGCGAAAGAAAGAGGAAATTTCAATGTATGAATATCTAAGAGGCATGGTGACTTTTATCAGTCCGTATTATATCGTTGTAGAAACGCAAGGGGTGGGCTATCAAATTGCGTTAGGTAACCCTTATCGCTATAGTAGTAAGTTAGATAAAGAAGTAAAAATCTATGTCCATCAAGTCATCCGTGAAGATGCACATTTACTATACGGTTTTGATTCACTCGAAGAGAAACAATTGTTTTTACGATTAGTCAGTGTTTCAGGGATCGGACCGAAAAGTGCATTAGCGATCATGGCGAGTGACGATCATTCTGGCTTGATCCAAGCGGTGGAAACTGGCGATGTCACTTACTTGACGAAGTTCCCAGGTGTAGGTAAAAAAACAGCACAACAAATGATCTTGGATCTAAAAGGCAAGTTTGGCGAGTTGAGTATCGATATGCCATTTTCTTTATTTGATGAAGCAACGGTTCAAGATGCAAGTGCCTTATCAGAGGCAATGGAAGCTCTATCTGCTCTTGGTTACAGTGAGCGTGAAATCAAACGTGTAGAGAAACAACTTAAAGAAATCGACAATCAAACAACGGATGAGTATTTAAGGCAAGCATTGAAATTGATGATGAAAAAGTAAGGAGGACGCTTGATGACAGATGAACATCTTCTTTCACCAGAACCTGGTGAGAATGAATTAAGTTTAGAAAAATCTTTGCGCCCTCAATTGCTTGCGCAATATATCGGTCAACATAAAGTAAAACAAGAATTGAGTATCTACATCGAAGCGGCATGTAATCGTGAAGAACCGCTAGACCACGTCTTGTTATACGGTCCTCCGGGATTGGGGAAAACAACGATGGCTATGGTCATCGCAAACGAGATGCAAGTCAATATCCGTACGACAAGTGGACCAGCCATTGAGCGACCAGGAGATCTGGTGGCAATTTTGAATGAACTAGAAGCAGGGGATGTCTTGTTTATTGATGAGATCCATCGCTTACCTCGCGTGGCAGAAGAAATGCTTTATTCGGCGATGGAAGATTTCTATGTAGATATCATGGTAGGGCAAGGGCCGACCGCTCACCCCGTTCATTTTCCGTTACCACCTTTCACGTTGATCGGTGCAACGACTCGAGCAGGGATGCTGTCTGCACCTTTACGTGACCGTTTTGGAATCATTGCTCACATGGAATACTATGAAGAAGAAGATTTAAGAGAAATCGTTTTACGATCTGCCGATATTTTTCAAACGGAGATCATCACCGAAGGGGCTTTAGAAATCGCACGACGTTCCCGTGGGACCCCGCGGATCGCTAATCGCTTGTTAAAACGAGTGCGTGATTTTGCCCAAGTACAAGGAGATGGCAAGATCGATCAGTTGATTGCTGACCGCGCATTGACACTCTTACAGGTCGATCAAGCGGGATTGGATTATGTCGATCAGAAATTGCTACGTACGATGATCGAGCTGTATGGTGGGGGTCCAGTAGGTCTAAGCACTTTATCCGTTAATATTGGAGAAGAGCGAGAAACAGTCGAAGATATGTATGAACCTTTTTTGATCCAAAAAGGCTTTTTGAAACGGACTCCTCGTGGGCGGATCGCTACCGCCTATGCGTATGAACACTTTGGCTATGACTACCAAGTGTGATCACTCTTTTCTATTGAAAGAGCAAATAGTAGAATAATGATTGAAGAGATGGGAGGGATCATTGTGGGAGACGCTTCACATACGAAACAAATGATCAAAAAAGTCTTGGTGTCGCTTTGCGAAACACAGCCTTTTCGCAAAATCAGTGTGCAACAGATCGCACACGAAGCAGGCATCAACCGACAAACATTTTATTATCATTTCACCGATAAGTATGATTTATTGCGTTGGGTGTACTATGAAGATTCATTGCATTACCTAAAAACAGAATCGCTTTCTCTCGACAATTGGGAAGAGCAAGCATTGCTGATGTTAAAAGCCATTGCCGAAAATAAACAGTTCTATTCAAGTACCGTTAGTTCAGAACAGGAGATTCTGCAAAAGCAATTTTCTGCGTTGATCCAACCCTCATTTATTAAAATATTTGAGCAAATGGATGAAGAAAAACAACTAACTTCCAAAGATAAATTATTTTATGCTCGTTTTTTCTCTTATGGCTGTAGTGGAGTCTTAGTCAATTGGATCACACAAGGTTATACAGAAACACCCTTAGAAGTTGCAATGCAGTTCTTTCGTTTAGCCAAAGATACTGAATTGTATTCGTATCGGTTGTACGCATTGGAAGAAGAACAGGAAATAAAAGACGAATGACCTTTTTTCATTGATTCCAAAAATAGGAATACAAAAGGAGAGAATGCTATGACGAAAGTATTATTTGTTTGTTTAGGAAACATTTGTCGTTCACCTATGGCAGAAGGGTTATTAAAAAAGAAAGTAGCAGAACAGGATCTGTTGGATTCCTTCGTCATTGATTCGGCTGCAACAAGTACCTATGAGGTAGGTAGTGCCCCTCATCCAGGTACACAAGCGATCTTGGCAAAAGAACATGTTGATACGCAAGAAATGATTGCTCGCCAAATACGTCAAGAAGACTTCCAAAAATTTGATTGGATCATCGGTATGGATCAGTCAAATGTGGCTGACTTAAAGCAACTTGCGCCGATTGAAGCGCAAGAGAAAATCCAACTATTTTTGAGTCCAGTCATTGGCAAAAAAGCACAAAATGTACCTGATCCATATTACACGAATAACTTTGAAGAAACCTATCGATTGATCAATGAAGGCTTAGAAAAATGGCTTGAATTATGGATGGAAAACGACTTAAAATAACACATGTGTTGTTTGACGGTTTTAGGTAAAAGTTGGTATAAAATAAACTATATTCTTGTTTTTTTAAGAAAAATTGGATAAAATAGGAGTAATTAAGTAACATATTCTTAGCTAGGGGAGGGGTACATTCAATGGATGAAGAAACAGTATCACCAATGAAGAAACTGACAAAGTTAGTGACTAATACTTCGTTTCAACTTTTTGATTCATTTGTGAATGACACAGAAGAAAAAGCTGAGAATGTACGGTTACAAGGGGAGTTCATTCTCGAACTCCAGAAAGCTGCAGCTCAGAATAGTTTAGTGATTCTACAAGTGCGCGAGAATCCACTAAGCAATAAGTACGAAACCTTTTCCGGTTGGGTGGCAACGAAAACAGTTGAGCATGACCGAGTGATGATTCGCTTGCAAAACCAAGAGCAACAAATCCGAATCGTCCCAATTGAACAAATCGAAAAAATCACTAGTCTTTCACCTACGGGAGACCAAGAGCGATTATCTAAATAAGAATAAAAGCTATGAAAAAGTAGATTGCTTTTTCATAGCTTTTTTATATGTTTTTTTTACTAAAGAGAGAATCTAAAGATTCTCAAAGAACTTGATTTGTTGGATCGGTATGAATAAAAAAAAAGGACCTGCTAGCCGGGGAGCTAGCAGGAAAGGAGTTAAAAATGAAAAAGTGTTGTTAGGGTTGTTTGTTGGTATACTTATATATTAAAGGTGAGTTGTGAATATTTTGTGACGAAAGTTTACCAAAGTTGTTAATTTTTTTATACAAAAAGTTAAACATCTCTTTTTTTTGTTAGCTAACAATCAAGTCAGACTTTTCTTCATTTTTAAAGAAACTCCAGAGTAATCCGATGATAAAGCCAATCAATGCTGGTGTGATCCAGCCCATTCCCAATGAGAAGAATGGGAGATAGGAATCAGCGAATATTAAAATTCCTTTGACGAAACTTGTTTGCTTAATTGAATCAGGACAAGCATTCAGTCCATCCACGATGGAAGCGAGTAATGTGAAATATGTGGTCATTCGATAAACAGAAGTACGTTGTTTAAATAATGGGCCAAACAATACAAGTAAGATCAAGGTCATTGCCAATGGATAAATAAACATCAAGACCGGTAAAGAGATCTGAATAATATTCGTTAAGCCCACGTTTGCAACTAAACATGCTAATAAACTTGTTCCGGTTACAAAGAATAGATAGCTTCTTTTAGGAAACAATTCAGTGAATGTTTCTGCGAATGCAGTAATCAGTCCGATACCTGTTTTTAAACAAGCAAGAATCACGATAAAGGCTAATAGGATACTCCCGTAAGTTCCTAAATAGTGATCAGCAATTTGTGCCAAGGCGATACCACCATTCGCACTCATTGGGAATGTTCCTAGACTCATTGTTCCTGCATAAGAAAGTAGGGTATAGATGATCCCCATCAAAACGATGCTGATCGCGCCTGATTTGATCGTATCTCTTGCAATATCAGAAGGCTTTGTGACACCCATGCCACGAATCGTCGTGACGATAATGATCCCAAAAGCTAAGGCAGCTAACGCATCCAACGTGTTGTATCCTTGTGTAAAACCAGTGAAGAATGCTTGGTTTTGGTAGTGAGGTTGGACAGGCGCATCCGATACTGAGCCAAGTGGGTTGATAAAAGCAAGTAATAACAAGATACCTAGTAATACTAAAAATGCGGGATTCAAAAATTTACCAACATAATCCAAGATTTTAGTTGGACGTTTGGATAACCACCAAGCAGCTAAAAAGAATAAGAAACTAAAAATAGCTAAAAATAATGTTTGATTTTCTGCTGGAATAAAAGGTGCTAAGCCAATTTCAAAAGAAGTAGTTGCCAAACGTGGTAAGGCAAAAAATGGACCAATGACTAAATAAAGTAAGACAGTAAAAATAAGTGCATAAGTTTTATTGATTCGTTGTGCTAATTCGTAGACACCAGAGGTCTTTGAAACACCGATCGCAATGACACCTAAGAATGGTAAACCGATCCCTGTAACTAAAAAGCCAAGATTTGCCCAGAAGATATCCGCACCAGCTTCTTGCCCCATATGGACAGGAAATATAAGATTACCAGCTCCAAAAAATAGGCCAAATAGCATGGAACCGATGAATAGATTTTCTTTGAATGATAATTTTTTTGACATAGAAAACTCCTTTACTTTTTTGTATTTTGTTAAAAGTAACAAATTATGTGATGAATTGCAACAATTTTCTGAAAATTATCGAATTCTCTAGAATGATGCTACACATTGACGAAACGACTGCTAACCCTGTGAGAGGAATAAGTAGCGTGTTTTCACTGCCTCGAAAAAATGTTAGTCAAAAGATCACTCCAATATCTGAATCTTCTTAATTTGAAGAGGTTTCTCACAACCACATGTTACGTGAGGTTGCGCAAAAGTTCAACTGATAAAGCGATCGGAACAAAAACAATAAATAAAAAGAAGAACCGCAACTTTTTGAGTAGGATGACCTTGCTCAATCAAGTTGCGGTAGTTTGAATACTAAGGGTGATTTGATACTTTATTAGTTATTCAAAATGCGTGACAAGAACTCTTTCGTACGTGTTTCTTTTGGATGAACGAAGATATCTTCAGGACTTCCTTCTTCCGCGATCACACCTTTATCCATGAAGATCACTCGGTCAGATACCTCTTTCGCAAATTCCATTTCATGGGTTACGATGATCATTGTCAGTCCAGTATGGGCTAGATCTTTGATCGTATTCAATACTTCACCGACCATTTCAGGATCAAGGGCAGAAGTTGGCTCATCGAAGAGCATCACATCAGGGTTCATTGATAGAGCACGAGCGATAGCGACCCGTTGTTTTTGACCACCGGATAGTTGAGAAGGACGAGCTTCGATGTATTGTCTCATACCGACTTTTTCTAAGTTTTCGATTGCCACTTTACGGGCATGCTCTTTCTCTCTTTTTAAGACAGTGGTTTGTCCAGAAATACAATTTTCTAAAACATTCATATTATTGAAAAGATTGAAAGATTGGAAAACCATACCGACATTTGTCCGATACTTTGGTAAATTATATTTTGGTGCTAAGACGTTTTCGTTGTTGTAAATGATCTCGCCGCCTGATGGTTTTTCTAGTAAATTGATACAACGTAAGAATGTTGATTTACCTGAACCAGAGGAACCGATGATGGTCACGACTTCCCCTTTATTGACGGTCATGCTAATATCTTTCAGCACTTCATTGTCGCCGAATTTTTTACTTAAATGATTGATTTCGATGATATTCTCACTCATAGGACTGCCTCCTTATTCCTGTAGGTTCGCGTTGTTGACTTCTTCAATTTTTGTATACGCAGTAGGTCCGTCGATTTTCTTCTCAATCACACGTAGGATTCTTGTGATCGTGAAGGTCATGATCAAGTAGATGATCCCAACGATCGTGAATGTTTGGAAGAATTGGAAGTTGGCACCAGAGGCAGAGTTTCCTTGGAAGAATAGATCTGCTACACCAATGACACTTAATACGGCGGTGTCTTTGATATTGATGACAAACTCATTTCCAGTAGCCGGCAAAATATTTCTCAATACTTGCGGAATCACTACTTTACGCATCGTTTGACTGTGGGTCATGCCGATCGCTTGGGCTGCTTCAAATTGTCCGCCATCTACTGCAAAAATCCCACCACGTACAATCTCAGTCATATACGCACCGGTGTTGATCGAAACGATGAACAACGCAGCAATCGTGCGATCCAGAGAAATACCAAAGGCTAGAGCCAATCCATAGAAGATGACCATGGCTTGAACCATCATTGGTGTACCACGGAAGACTTCGATATAAACAGATAATAAGAAATTAGCTATTTTTTGGAAGAAGCGTGTCACTTTATTATCAGATTCTGGAATTGAGCGAAAGACGCCAATCAATAAACCCAATGTTGTTCCTACAACTGTACCGATCAATGCGATAAATAGTGTCAAACCAGCTCCGCGTAAGAACATGTTGCCATATTGATCCCAAATCGTCTTGAAATCATGGAGCAAGCCAGTTTCTTCTGCATCTCCATCCGTTGACGCAGGTTGGTCTTCAATGGCTTGGTCCATGATAGCAATACGATCATCATGAGAAATGCCGCTTAATATTTGGTTGACTTGTTGAAGATCAGGATCACCTTTACGCATCCCTACAGCAATCTGGACATCTTCGGGATTTGTTTGAAAGCCATTTGCTTCATCTAGTTCGAGCATTTTCAAGGCTGGGTTGACGCTTGTGGCGGTTACCCCTTCTGGACGTTCACTAACATAACCGTCAATCATGCCAGAAGCTAGTGCTGTTCGCATAGCTGAAAAGTTATCCATTGCTTGTTGCTTGTCCACTCCTGGGATCTGATCGATCACGTTATAGTGGAATGTATTCAATTGTGCAGTGATTTTTGCGCCAGAAAGATCTTCTAAGCTAGTCGCATTCGCAAACTTACCATCTTTTTGTACGACAATCACAAGTTCTGATTCATAGTATGGATCAGTAAAGTCGATTTCTTTTTGACGTTCTGCTGTCGGACTCATGCCGGCAATGATTGCATCGATCTTTCCAGATTGAAGGGCAGGCGGTAAACCGTCCCATTTCGTTTGGACAATGACTAGTTCTCTTCCTAAACCTTCAGCTACCTTTTTGGCAATTTGTACATCATATCCGCCAGCAAAGCTGTTTTGTCCTTGAATTGGATAGGCATTGTTTGCATCTGTTTGTTGAGACCAGTTAAAGGGCGCATAACCAGCTTCCATTCCGACACGAAATTGATCGCTCGGTGTTTTATCATCTGCATGAGCCAAAGTGGTCAAGCTAAAGATCGATAGAATAAACGTAAAAATTAGAGTGAGTGTAACTGAATTTTTTTTCATCTGTCTTCTCCTTTTTGTTTGTTCACGTACGTGGTCCTTCAGGCATATACTGATAAGACCAACGTTCGCTCAGCTTCTTTGGCTGATAACCAAAGCGCCTTGACACGAGTGGTCGAATACATGCATTGCAGTTGCTTATCAAGGAGAAATAAAAAACGACCGCTTTGTAGGTACAAAAGGGCCGCTAAATTTCACAGAGTGATAAACCTCTCACAAAACATAGCGCAACTTAGCATCACTGCTAAGACAGTCCGTAAGCTGTTAACTTACGTCCCAACATACTTTTTAAGCAAAAAAAAGTACATTTCGGCGATCCTCCCTAGCCCTGCTTCCACATGTTTGCTTCACTCCACAGGTTTAATGATTCTCGCGACCTCTACCTCATTGATTGAGGCATCTCGTATTCAGTTATTTATACAAAAAATAGTCTACGATAGAGTAGCCACTTTGTCAATGAGAAACTACATTTTTGCAGAAAAAAGTTGATAAATAAAGAGATATCCTGTTTATTTAATTTCTTTCATGAAAAAAGGAAAAGAGAATGTTTTCAAAAAAAGAATAATTATACATTTTATGCAACACTTAAATGATAGTAAAATAACGAAAAACAGACTGCAAAATCACGCAGTCTGTTTCCTTTTTTATCTAAAAGTATTTTAAGCTGTAGCTTTCTTAGGTTCACGACCAAGAATGGCTTGTAAAATAACTGTTACCCCATAAATAGCTAAAACGAGATAGATCAAACTAGAGTATTGTGTGATCCCCCAGCCCCATGTGCGATAAACAACTAATGTAATTGCTAGAACAATTGCTGCCAATACATTGAAAAAGGCAAACGCCCATAGATTTCCATTTTCTTTACGTACTAGATAGAAGATAGAGAAATAAATACTTAATGCTAACCAAGCGATACATGCTAAAATAACGCCCCAATAAATTAAGAATGCAACCATATTGATTCACCTCATTTCATACTCAAAATATACAGATCATTGGTATTGTAGCACGTTTTCATTGTTTTGTCAGTGATGTTTGTGAGTATTTTCTCAAAAAAAATCTCTGAATTTTCATTCGATTGAGGGTATGTTTCATTTTATTTCGATTATAATAGAAGAGAGGTGAGTGATAAATGTTGGAACAAACAATTGAAGAAGCAGCGACAGCGATAATTGAAAGTCAAAAACTGACCTTTCTAACAGGGGCAGGTGTGTCCACACCTTCTGGAATACCCGATTATCGTTCACTAACAGGTGTTTACCAAGGGATGGATCGTCCAGAATATTTGTTGAGTCATCAAGCGATGGATGAAGAACCACAAAAATTTTATTCGTTTCTCAAACATCTTTATCATCCCGAAGCACGCCCGAATATCATCCATCGAGAAATCGTAGAGTTGGCTAAAGAAAAAGAGGTATGGGTCGTTTCGCAAAATATCGATGGGTTACATGAAAAAGCTGGAAGTAAAAAACTAGTTAATTTTCATGGGAATCTGTATCATTGTTATTGTCGAAACTGCCATCAACCTGTTGACTGGCAAGATTATCTGACCAGTGACAAGCATCAACTGTGTGGTGGACAGATCCGCCCAGATATTGTGTTATATGGAGAAGGGTTCCAGGATGAAGTATTAGAGCAAGCAGCTTTTGCTGTCAGTCAGGCCGACTTGATTGTGATTGTAGGGACAAGTTTCCAAGTCCATCCTTTTTGTGATTTGATCCAGTTTCGCTCACCACAAGCGAAGCTATTAGTCATCAATCAGACCCCTGTCTATCTATCAGAGGCGTACCGATTTGTCCAAACAGATGGAACGAAGGTGTTCAAAAAAGTACAGGAGAGTGTAAAATGACAGCTAAAACAGAAAAAGAAAAAATGATTGCCGGTGAACTTTATTTTGCGGGTGATCCAGAATTATCAGCCGATAGAAAATTTGCTCGAAGTCAAAGCCAGATCATCAACCAAGCGGAAACAAGTGAACTTCGCAGTCAATTACTTAAAGAGACATTTGGTGCTACCGGTGAGAAGATTTATATGGAACCAACGATCAATTTTGATTACGGCTATAATATTTACGTAGGTGAGAATTTTTATGCGAACTTTAATTGTACATTCTTAGATGCCAGTACGATCAAAATTGGTGATAACTGCATGTTTGCCCCTAATGTTCAGCTTTATACTGCCACACATCCACTACATCCAGTGAAGCGAAATAGTGGGTTAGAATTTGCTAAACCAATCGAAATCGGCAATAATGTGTGGCTAGGTGGTGGAGTGATCATCACTCCTGGAGTGACTTTAGGAGACAATGTCGTGGTCGGGGCGGGAGCAGTCGTGACCAAATCGTTCCCAGATAATGTAGTGATCGCAGGGAATCCGGCACGGATCATCAAACGCATCGATGAACCAATGCCTGAAGAGTCATTGGAAGAGTTGAGACAATCGATTGATCAAATCGATCACCAATTAGTAGAACTACTTGAAAAAAGAATGGCTACCGTCACGAAGATCGGTGATGTCAAACGAGCAACTAACCAAGCGGTTTACGATGGAAAAAGAGAACAACAAGTGTTGGATAAAGTTGCCAGTTGGTTGAAAACACCAGAATACAGTGAGACGATCTTAGCTACTTATGCAGATATCATGAAGCACTCACGAAACTATCAAAAGAAACGAATGGAGTAGATAAATGATTGAAGGAGAAACTCGCCGAAAAGAAATTATTGAAACGCTAGTTGATGCAGAGAAACCTGTCAGTGCCAGTAAGTTTGCTACTCGTTTTGGTGTCAGCCGCCAAATCATTGTAGGAGACATTGCGTTGCTACGAGCGGCAGGAGAAGCGATCGTGGCGACGGCCAGAGGATATCTTTTGGAAGATGAACAAGACAAAAATGGGTTCATCAGTAAAATTGCGGTACAACATCAGAGAGAACAAACAGAGGAAGAACTACAGTTGATCGTTGCTCATGGTGGCGAGATACTAGACGTCATCGTTGAGCATCCCTTGTACGGCGAACTGACAGGAATGCTTCATATCAAGACAGCAGAAGATATTCGTTCATTTATGAAACGTTATCGGAAAAGTCAGGCTTCGTTATTGTCTGAATTAACGGATGGGATCCATCTGCATACGATCCGTTACTCACATAAGGAAGTATTGCAACAAATCAAACAAGGCTTGGCAGAAGCAGGTATCTTGTTCGAAGGGAATCAATAATTTACTTTATGAGATTGAGATAGGAGTGTTTTTACTTCTATCTCAATCTCATTTTTCTTTATTTATAAAATAATTGATTGATGCTATGGCAAAACTTTAACTATAATGAACAGAAATGCTACAAATACTTTTATTGAAAGAGGGAGAAAAATGCTTCGAGGAACAAATCAAAAAACAATTCTTTGCTTTGGAGCAGCTGAAAGCACTTTGGAACAACAGTTGAATGATAGAGAACTCAGGAAAAAAACAAATCCATATGACCCATTGGTTTATATGGAAGAGTTAGTCGACTATCTCATTCAACAACCTTTTGAGAATTTCTCTCTTCAACCCAAAGAGTTGATTGACCAAATAAAAGCAGGCAGCAAATACCCACTCTGGGAAGATATTCAAGCCATCATGATGGAGGACCCAAGGTTTCAATTGCACAGGATCTACTCGGAGCCGTTTCTTGAAGAGTATCAACAATACAAGGAAACAGGACAATTTGCCAATCATTCAATGAGAGATACTTTGATTTACAGTATACGAATGCAACTGTTAAAAAAAACAGAATTATTGATGCTTGAAGTTGCGAAAAAGCGAAGTGATCTTGCGATCTGGATACCTTTGGATTCTTATGGAGAGGATTTTGTTTCGACGATCAGAGGGGAGCAAAACGAGTATGCCGATTTTACTTTGCGTAGTTTATATCATGAAAAAGACAACCTAAAAGCTTCAATTGTCTTTTGGGAGAATGGACAAGTCGTTGCAGCTCCTTGGGAAAGAAATGCTAGATTATGGAGAAATTGTGTGGAAAATGATTTGAGAAAATCAGCGGCTATTTTCCCGTCAGAGAGACATCTTCTAATCTACGGATTATGGGTAGCACGTATCCACTTTAACTATGAAGATCAAGTTTTGTTAAAGCATTTCCAATATAAGGACATAAATGATTTTAATATCGATAAGTATAATGATATTTTAATGAACAGTACTTTTGAATATATAAAACATTGTCCTACAGAAAAAAGTAGAGAAGAATTTTTTAGTCATTGGATTGATTACCTCCCCGAAAAGGAACGCTATTTACCATTGTGGGAAACATATTATCATGTCACACAAACGATTGAAAAATTTCAATTGAAAAACATCTTTAAAGAGGTCATTTCAGAAGACTATACCCAATTTGATCGTCCAGAGATCAAACAACACTTCATAAAAAAAGGCTGTAAAATCGGGCTAGAACTTACTTTGTTGTCTCAACATGTAACAGTAGTCTTTCTATTAGACGAACTTTGTGATTTAAGAGTAGTAAAAAAAGTCCCCGGCATTACTGGAAGTGAACTACGCTATCTATATCGAAACTGGGAGCGGTTCAAGCAGCGAGTCGTTTTTATTGAAAAGAAAAAATTTGTTTCTCCACCTTGGGAGTCTGATCCTGAGTTTTGGGCGACCTATCAGCCTAAGTCAAAGAGCCTGGCACAACCAGAAGTGTCTATGCTTACTGAGAAAAAAGAATTTAAACAATTGAAAACATATGCAAAGACGAACAGTCAATCACAAAGCAAGCAAACGTTACGTGTCAAGGAGCGTTTGCGCTGACTGAGAAAAAAATACGTATTTGAAAACGAAAGAGTAAAAAATAATAATTATATGGAGGTCAACGATGTTAAATCAAACAACAACTGACTCAACGAATGAATTTAGAAAAAAGTTGGATTTGTTAGCTTTGTCTTTATCACTACAAGAAAATATCAATCATTTTGGTTTAAATAAAGATTATCAATTACTATTCTCAACGTATATCCAAATGATTCATGAGGATCAAGACGAATTTTTTATTAAACAAAGTCAAAAAGAAAACATCATTGAATCGCTAAAACGGACCAAAGATTTTTATGATTTTGAGAAAAAAGAACAAGTTCAAATGATTTTTGAAAAATTGAGAAATAATGATCCAACAGATTTCATGTTGATTCCTTCTTCTTTTTATCCAGGAGAGTATGGAGAAGTTTCACCTCATGCATGTGGATTAACAGTCTATAAAAAGAATGACTCTTTTGTAGTGATGAAGGTGGATAAAGAGAAAGAATTCGATGATCACACTGTTTCTTATTTTGAGATTCCTCCAACAAATATTTTGAAATTAA
Organism: Enterococcus mundtii; assembly: GCF_013394305.1. Taxonomy (NCBI): domain Bacteria; kingdom Bacillati; phylum Bacillota; class Bacilli; order Lactobacillales; family Enterococcaceae; genus Enterococcus; species Enterococcus mundtii. Next base: position 1,766,936 of record NZ_AP019810.1, read on the forward strand.
GTCAACTATTTCTTGAGGAGCGATTTCATGAAGTTCGCAAACCATATTATGTATTGAAAAGGTTAACAGCTCTTTCCACCCAAAACGAATCGATCGGTATACCAACCATCGTCATGAAAGGACAAAAGACTGGAAATTGTTCAGTTAACGAGGTTGATGCTGCGCTAAAAACAATTTTATTTCATTGTAGGAAAGATATCTTTTCTTTAGATACGAATGAGCAAGTGACACCTAAATGGCATTCAGAACATGCGGAATCGATTTTAGAAATGCGTAAGCGATTTCTGATTGCTTTGAAAGGCAAGAATCCAGAGCTAAATCGGCAGCTTGATTATATATATTTTCATTATTTATATAAAAAAGGGCAGCTCAAAAGTGAATTTTTAGAAAACATTGATACTAAAAAGCGTCGATGGCATCTACAAATCCATTTTCTTTTTAAGGAAGATCCTTATATTTCAGCAATATTCGATCATCCTGGAGAACTTCCAACTATAGATGAGAACCTGATCCAAGAAAAATCCAACAATATCATTAAGTCACTGGGCATTTATCCGACGAGTAAGCTTGCAGAGATTTCGTCTGATGATTTAACAGAATATCTTGATCAACAAAAGTACATAACCAATATAATTAATGGTCGTTTACCATTTATCCAGGTTCCGATAGCTAAGGAAATGACCCAACGAATGATAGCTAGCTTAGAAAAGAAAGAACAGGAAGTACAAGAGGAATCACACCAACGCCAAGTACCAAAAGAAACAAAGATGGAGCAGAAACTGAGCGAACCTGCCTTGATTCATGTCCCACAGAAAACGATCTCTCCAATAGAAAAAAATGTCGAGAAGTTAAAACACGTATTGGTTTTTGGTGACGAACAGGATAGAAAAGGCTTAATGGAAAAATTGGATCATTTAGATCCTAGACAAAAAAAATACCCCATGATGCGAAAGTTTACATAGAAATGATTTTTCACGCCTTAAGAAAACGTTCATTTAATTCCAAGAATTTAGAAAGAGCAATACAGAACAATCCTCTACTTAAAGAAATCACTCAAGTAATAAGAGATAGCATAGATTTGAACACAAACGCTGTTTATCCAATGCAATCACTGGGAGAGAGGCAAGAGTATACACAAACAATAGAATATACTAATCAAGTCTTTGAAGAGATTGCAGATGCGGGGAGCAAAAACCCCTTGATCCACCGTTCTGAATTGATCCTGATTGAAGCTGTTAAAAAAAGAGAAGATGTTGAGCTATGGATACCATTAGATTCGCTTCGCCATCAAATGGATCAAACAATTGACGTTTTAGAAATGAGGTGTTCGATCATGCGCTGCGAGTCTTGTATCTTCAAAGAAATAAACTACAAGGTAGATTGGTTTTTTGGGAAAATGAGCAAAGAGTAGTTGCGCCATGGGAGCGTGATCCGGAATTATGGGCAAATCGTGTGCCAAAATCAGTTATCAAAAATGAACACTTTCCTATAGAGGATCTACATATAGGGGTGACCAAAAAAGCAACTATCGATGTACTTCTACCGTTAAACGAAGAGACCAAGAAATGTGAACGGACATTCACTTCGCTAGATCAGATCGAACCACAAAAAGCTAAAGTAGTAGTCACTGATAACCTTAAAGATTTCAAGAGGGTCGTTACCCAATTAACCACGGTAGTAAAAAAAGGTCAAGTTGTAGTTGCCAAAATGCGTTCAAATGAACAAAAAAATGAATTAGATAGTTTCAAAAGCAGCTTATTTGGAAAAGAAACTTCACAAAACAAGGAAAGTGTAATAGAAGAATCCTTAGATGAGTTGAAGCTGTACAAAAATGTAAGTACACTATTTGGAAGAATAGCACCTAATATCAGAGGCGAAGTGAGGCTAGATCCACTACACAAACCAATAAAACGATTGATTGATCAAGCTACCGATCAATCAATTCAAAGAAAAAGTCAATCGTATCAAATAAAAGTGGTGGGGATGAATGATCAAAGCACGAACACTAGAGAGGAAGTTAAAAGTAAAACCCATTGCTTTAGTAGTATTGTGACTCGGTTCAATAATCTATTTGAAAAAGGGAGAAGCACTCCAGCAGAAAAAAATGAGACTACCAAACAAATCAATTCAGAAAAAGTTAGGATGGCTACATTGTTAACTGATTTTCGGCAAACTAGATTTGGAAAGAATCTCGGGATGCACCAGAAAACAACATACCAACATAAAAAAATGTCGGAACGTTGATTCGCTAAGCTTTTTAACTTTAAAAGAAGATGTAAGAGTATTCGATACAAGGAACAAGTGTCTCCGTTTCTCCATTTCTTAAAAATGATGGAACAAGGCTAAGATGATTTTCTACGGTAGAAAAAATGAACAGAGAAAAGCAGATGCAACTGCCACTCTCTGTTCATTTTTGTGATTCTCCATTATTACTCGATCACCAAGACGCCTTCTTTTAAGGCAAAAGGATTTTGGTCGTTGATATGGTCATAGAACATTACGCCATTGATATGGTCAATTTCATGTTGCACCACGATGGATTCATAATTTTTTAAACGGATTTTTTGTTTCTCACCGTTTTTGTCATAATACGAAAGCGTGATTTTTGCATGGCGCACAACATACCCAGGAACTTCACGATCGACTGATAAACAGCCTTCACCTTCGCCTAAGCAAGCATTCTGGACGGAATGGCTCAAGATTTTTGGGTTATACATGACCGTACTCAACGTTGGTTCTGTGATTTCTGGATGTGGATTTGGTACGTGGACCGCAATGATCCGTTTTGAAATATCAAGCTGGGGCGCAGCTAGGCCGACACCACCACGTAAATTTAATTCTTCTGCTTTGATTGGATCTTGGCTATTTTTAAGAAATTCCAACATTTCTTCTCCTAATAAAAGATCTTCCTCACTGAGTGGAAGAGCGACTTCTTGCGCTACTTCACGTAATGTTGGATTGCCTTCTCGAATAATATCATCCATTGTGATCATGGAATATGTACCCCTTTCTTATCAAACACTCTCTTTTCGGTTAATAGTTTACCATAAATTTGAAAAAGTAGTAGCCTGATTGTTTAATCAACTAGATTTTCTTAAGGATTCTACACTTGATTTATTAGAAAGATTCAGGTAAAGTATAGCTGTATGTTTAAAGCATATGTCCTGTTACTTGGTTAAACGAATCACCAACGTTTTACTCAGTCACAGGGGAATAATTAAACGAGGTGAAAGAAATGGCAATTTCAAAAGAACGTAAAAACGAAATCATCAAAGATTACGCACGTCATGAAGGAGATACTGGTTCTCCAGAAGTACAAATCGCTGTATTAACTGAAGAAATCAACCACTTGAACGAACATGCACGTGTTCACAAAAAAGATCATCATTCATACCGTGGTTTGATGAAAAAAGTTGGTCATCGTCGTAACTTGTTAGCTTACTTACGTAAAACTGACGTTCAACGTTACCGTGAATTGATCCAACGTCTAGGCTTACGCCGTTAATTTTTAACAGAAAGTGGGGTTCGCGTGAATCTCACTTTTTTACTTTAAACTATCAAACATTTCTGTGAATCAGCTTGATGGACTCCTACTAACCAAATGAAAGGTGCAAAAGGTCGCTTTCGCGGTTTTCATTTGTTTAGTAGCGTCTAGCGTTCACGAGAAAGAAAAGGAGTATTTATGTCAGAAAAACAAGTTTTTAAAACGACATGGGGCGGACGTCCCTTAGAGATCGAAGTTGGCCAATTAGCCAAACAAGCCAATGGAGCAGTATTAGTTCGTTATGGGGATACGGTCGTATTAAGTGCGGCAGTTGCTTCAAAAGAAGCGAAAGATACAGATTTCTTCCCATTGACGATCAATTATGAAGAAAAAATGTATGCAGCTGGTAAGATCCCAGGAGGATTTATCAAACGTGAAGGTCGTCCAAGTACGGAAGCAACCTTGACTGCTCGTTTGATCGACCGTCCGATCCGTCCAATGTTTGCGGAAGGTTTCCGTAATGAAGTCCAAGTCACAAATATCGTGATGAGTGTAGAAACAGATTGTTCTCCAGCAATGGCAGCAATGTTAGGTTCTTCACTAGCTTTATCGATTTCAGATATCCCATTCGATGGACCGATCGCAGGTGTTGAAGTTGGCCGTGTCAATGGCGAATATGTCTTGAACCCAACAGTTGAACAAGCAGAGACTACCGATATCGAATTAAGCGTAGCTGGTACAAAACAAGCAATCAACATGGTTGAAAGTGGCGCAAAAGAAGTTTCAGAAGAAGATATGTTGGGCGCATTATTATTTGGATTTGACGCAATCAAAAAATTAGTCGCATTCCAAGAAGAAATCGTTCAAGCTGTCGGCAAAGAAAAAATGGAAGTTTCTTTATTACAAGTCGATGCTGACTTGAAAAAAGAAATTTTTGATGCATCGTATGGCACGATGAAAGAAGCGGTCATGACAGAAGAAAAATTAGCTCGTGAAGATAATATCGACCAAGTGAAAATCGATATTCGCGAAGCTTATGCAGAGAAATTTGCGGGTCATGAAGAGGAAGCACAATTACTAAAAGAAGTGAAACAAATTACGGAAGATCTTGAAAAAGACGTCGTTCGTGAGTTGATCACGATTGACAAAATCCGTCCTGATGGTCGTAAATTAGATGAGATCCGTCCTTTAGCATCAGAAGTTGGCTTGTTGCCACGTGTTCATGGTTCTGGATTATTTACTCGTGGACAAACACAAGCACTATCATCATGTACATTGGCACCTTTAGGGGAACACCAAATCATTGATGGCTTAGGTGTAGAAGTCAGCAAACGATTCATCCATCACTATAACTTCCCACAATTTTCTGTGGGTTCAACTGGTCGTGCCGGATCACCAGGTCGTCGAGAAATCGGTCATGGTGCATTAGGTGAACGTGCATTGGCACAAGTGATTCCTTCAGAAGAAGAGTTTCCTTACACGATCCGTCTAGTGGCAGAAGTACTTGAATCGAATGGTTCATCTTCTCAAGCAAGTATCTGTGCAGGTACTTTAGCATTGATGGACGCAGGTGTGCCAATCAAAGCACCTGTTGCTGGTATTGCTATGGGATTAGTATCTGATGGTGAAAACTACACGATTTTAACAGACATCCAAGGTCTAGAAGACCATTTAGGCGACATGGACTTCAAAGTTGCCGGAACAAAAGATGGAATCACAGCACTACAAATGGATATCAAGATCCAAGGTATCACGGAACAAATCTTAAAAGAAGCATTGGCACAAGCAAAACAAGCACGTATGGAAATCTTAGAAGAATTGACTTCAACGATTGCTACACCACGTGAAGAGCTTAGCCAATATGCACCGAAAATCGAAATGATCCAAATCGATCCTGCGAAAATCAAAGATGTCATCGGTAAAGGTGGCGATACGATCAATGGAATCATTGATGAAACAGGCGTGAAGATCGATATCGATCAAGACGGTAAAGTAAGTATTGCTTCTTCTGATAAAGAAATGATCCAAAAAGCAATCAAGATCATCGAAGATTTGACAAAAGAAGTCAAAGTTGGCGAAGTCTACCTTGGTAAAGTTGTTCGTATCGAAAAATTCGGTGCATTTGTCAACTTGATCAAAGGGAAAGACGGCTTAGTCCATATTTCTCAATTAGCGAATGAACGTGTAAACAATGTAGAAGACGTTGTGAAACTAGGCGATGAAGTGTTGGTGAAAGTGACAGAGATCGACAAACAAGGTCGTGTGAATCTTTCAAGAAAAGCAATGTTGAACGAAGAGGACAAGAAGTAATTCCATCGTTTTAAGATAAAAGTTTTTTAATAAGCGTACTACCACGAAAATAATTTTATATTTTCAAAAGTAGTACGCTTATTTTTTAAAATCGATAAAGAAAAGACATAAAGGGTCAATTTAAATTTTCTTAAAAAACACTTAGTTATTTAAAGTGCAAAAGGAGGAATGGAAATGATCCATTTTTTATTCTCATTGATAGTAGGTGGCATATTAGGATTCGTTGCTGGAGCTGTTCTTAATGAAGATGTACCAGGAGGCGTCACTGGAAATATTATCATTGGTTTCTTTGGAAGTTGGTTAGGTGAATTTGTGTTAGGCGATCTAGGTCCATCTATCAGTGGCTTTTATCTTATCCCATCCTTAATCGGGGCACTCGTTTGTTTAGCTCTCTACTCATTTACTGCTGATTATTTAAGAAGGCATCGTTGACTTAGTTATTTTTATCGAATTTATTGACACCAAGGTTGAATCCTTGGATAATTAGGTGAAATTTAGGTCAATCATAGGATTGGAGAAATGAGGGGGAACAGTGACAACAAAGCATAACACAAAAAAAATCTCGATGGCAGGGTTACTCGTAGCCATGGGAGTTGTTTATGGAGATATCGGTACGAGTCCGCTTTATGTAATGAAAGCAATCGTAGAAGACAATGGCGGCTTGCGAGGGATTAACCCAGATTTTGTTATCGGAGCAGTCTCCTTGATTTTTTGGACTTTGACATTATTAACGACGATCAAATATGTCGTGATTGCATTAAATGCAGATAACCATGGGGAAGGTGGTATCTTTTCTTTATATACTTTGGTTAGAAAAGGCGGTAAATATCTGATCATACCTGCAATGATCGGTGGCGCAGCATTGTTAGCAGATGGCGTACTGACACCTGCTGTAACGGTTACGACCGCTATTGAAGGGTTACGTGGGATTCCACAATTCTTTGACCGTTTCGGCAATGACCAGAACATCATCGTCATTATTACTTTAGTTATTATTTTTGTTTTATTCATGGTCCAACGATTTGGTACAGAAGTCGTCGGGAAAGCATTTGGCCCGATTATGTTTTTATGGTTCACCTTTTTAGGCGCTATGGGCTTGTTTAATTTCAGTCAAGACTGGACAGTAATCCGTGCCTTAAATCCTTATTATGCGATCCAGTTGCTATTTAGTCCTGATAATAAGCTAGGTTTATTCATTCTAGGAAATATCTTTTTGGCAACTACTGGGGCAGAGGCGCTTTATTCTGACTTAGGACATGTCGGAAAACGAAACATCCGTTTAAGCTGGCCATACGTTAAAGTATGTTTGGTATTGAATTATTTTGGGCAGGCAGCATGGCTGTTGAATGTCTATCAAAATCCAGAAACACAAGCGATCGAAAACTTGAATCCATTTTTCCAAATGATGCCGGCTAGTTTTACTGTCATTGGGGTCATATTTGCAACGATTGCGGCTGTTATCGCTTCGCAAGCGCTAATTACTGGATCATTTACTCTAGTTTCAGAAGCAATCAAATTGAAATTATTGCCTCGATTGAAAATCATGTATCCTGGAAGCAGTATCGGACAGATGTATATTCCGGCAGTGAATTTGATTCTATGGATTGCTTGTTCACTTGTTGTTGTTACCTTTAGAACCTCACATCATATGGAAGCTGCGTACGGGCTGTCCATTACCGTAACGATGTTGATGACGACTGCCTTACTTTATTTCTATTTGCTCCAAACTGGCTATCCGAAGTGGTTGGCTCATACAATTACCTTTTTCTTTGGGGCAATCGAAGTCGTCTTCTTTATTTCAAGTATCGTGAAGTTCTTCCATGGCGGTTTTGTCGCTGTGCTGATTGCTTTAGTCATTCTAGCAGTCATGTTTGTTTGGGAACAAGGAAATATCATTCGTGAATCGGTCGCAGAAGAAGTGGCATTAAAAGAATATATTCCACAACTTCAAGCATTGAAAGAGGACAAATCCTTACCAATGTATCAAACAAATGTGGTTTTCTTAGTGCCAGATATGGCAGATGGGAAGGTCGGTCGTCAGTTCGTGTATTCTATTTTAGATAAACGACCAAAGCGGGCGAAGGCCTATTGGTTTGTCCATGTAGAAGTAACCGATGAACCTTATACGAAAGAATATCAAGTGGATATGATGGGGACCGATTTCGTTGTTCAAGTGAACCTGTTCTTAGGATTCCGCGTGCAACAAGAAATCAATGTCTACGTTCGACAAATCATCCACGATTTAATGAAACAAGGACGTCTACCAAAACAACCACAGACGTATTCATTGACTCCCGGAAGAGAAGTCGGCGATTTCCAATTCATCTTGATCGACGAAGTAGTTTCCAATGTAACAACTCTTGGGAAATGGGAACGACAAATCATGCAAGCTAAACTTGCCATCAAGAAAATCGCTACGACGCCAGAAACATGGTTTGGTTTAGAATACAGTGAAGTCAAACATGAAACAGTACCTTTGCTGATTGGTGGAACAAGAAAAACGTGGTTGAAAGAACGAAAAAATAAGTAGATAAAAAATTAGTTTATGCTATACTAAATCTGAAAAGAGGAGTTGCGTCAACAACTCCCCTTTGACAGTACCGCTTAATTAACAGCGGCATATTTCAACTTATTTTTTACAAAATAACCGTCCTAAGCCGAGGACGGTTATTTCTTTTTGTCGTCGCTAAGCAATGCTACAACCAATGTGACCAGAGCGATGGTAAACATGCCAAAGCTGAGCATCAATTGGACTGTATCGAGTGCCGACAAAAGGCGTCTCCTTTCGTAAGATTTAGAAAGTATGTGCATACGCACCACCTCGTTTTCGAAGGATAGCCACCGTCATTAAACTGTACTGTCACGTAATAGCATAGCACATGCGCACATTTTAAACCTTAATTTATAAATTTTCTTGTTATTGAATAGCTGTTGAATGCTAGTGATACAAGTGAATAAATCCTCCCATTATTTAGAGTGATCTAGTGGAGAAGCAGAAATCAAAAGCCTCCTAGTTATACTCTTTTTACGAAAAGTTGTACAATTGAAATGGAAAAGTGAGGCGAAACAAATGGTATTAAATTTTGTCATATTATTTTTGATGATAGCAATCACTGCTTTTTTTGTTGCGAGTGAATTTGCTTTGGTAAAAATCAGACGTTCCCGTTTAGAGCAATTGGAAAAAGACGACGTGAAGAACGCCAAACTAGCGCTTCATGTGACCCATCATTTAGACGATTATTTATCTGCAAGTCAGTTGGGTATCACATTGACAGGCTTGATCATTGGTTGGGTTGGCGAAGGTTCTGTGGCAGCATTGTTGGAACCTTGGATCGGTCAACTTCCGATCGGACGGGGAATAAGTGCAACGATCTCTGTCGCATTAGGGTTCATTCTGGTGACGTATGTCGACGTTGTGGTGGGGGAACTTTTGCCGAAAAGTTATAGTATCGTCAATACGGAACAAGTGGTGTTATTCGTAGTCAGACCCTTGCATTATTTTTATCTGGCGATGTTTCCTTTCATCTGGGTATTGAATCATTCGGCAGCAAGCTTAGGTAAATTGCTAGGCGTGAAACTAGTATCAGAAGGTGAAGAGACACTCTCGCAAGAAGAATTGACTTTAGTTGCCCTCAATTCTTACCAGCAAGGTGAGTTGACAAAGGATGAATACCAGTACTTAGAAAATGTCTTTGAATTTGATGACACGCTGGCAAAAGACATTCAAGTAGATCGGACATCGATGCAAGTTTTTGATGCGTCAGATACAGTCAAACAAGCCATCAAGGAATCGATTGAACGTGGGCATACGAGATATCCTGTCATACTGGAATCCAAAGATAATGTGTTAGGATACGTGACATTACCTGCGTTGATCAAACAATCTTTAGAAGATGACCAGATAACGGTGGAGTCTCTGATTGAAGAACCAATCGTGACAGCAGAAACTATCCCCATCAAAAAACTATTGACGATCATGCGAAGAAAAGGAAAACATATAGCGATCTTAAAGGATGAATATGGTGGGACAAGTGGACTTGTCACGATCGAAGATATTTTAGAAGAGATCGTCGGTGAGATTCGAGATGAAACAGATGTGGACCAAGCGTTGATTGCGAAACAAGAAGATGGTAGCTATATTGTTTCAGGTAAGTTGACGCTTGATGATTTTGAGCGCTACTTCAATGAAGATGTGCCAGAATTTGAAGAAACAAATTTCATCACTCTGGCTGGTTTTATGTCGAGCTATCAAAAAGATATCGAGGCAGGTACAGTGATTACGATCGATCAATTTCAATTCACCGTTTTAGAATATGATCATGCACATATCGACTATTTCAGCTTGGTGATTTTACCAACGAATCCATAAAAAAAAGTGTTCTTCCCATAATATAGGAGGAACACTTTTTTTGAATCTAATAACTGATTTCAGCATCTTCAATTGAAAATTGCTGTTGTTCGGCATCTAACTGTTTCAAATGTTTCACAGCGCGGATATAAGAGTAGAGTAAGACAATGACAGAACCAGCCCAAGCAAGTGGTGAAGCAAGAGCAGCACCTGGATAGCCCCAGATCCCAGTCAGAATGATCGCAGCGAAAGAACGCATGATCAGCTCCATCATCCCTGCAATTGTCGGTACTTTACTTTGACCAAGCCCTTGTAAAGTGTAACGTAAGATAAATAGGATAGCTAAGATCCAGTAAAGGGAGCCGTTGATGTTGAAATACGTTTGCGCCAAATCAAAGACGACAGTTTCATTTGGGCTGACAAACAAGCTCACCAATGGTCGGCCAAGGAAAATGACAATTGCTCCGGCTAAGAAACTAAAGCCAATACTCATGACTAATGTTTGACGAACGCCTTTTAAGATACGTCCATATTGTTTCGCTCCATAGTTTTGTGCTGCAAAAGTTGCCATCGCAATCCCAAAGGACATCATAGGTTGAACAGCAAATTGATCGATTCGACCAGCTGCGGCTTGGGCAGCTACGACATCTGTACCTAAGCTGTTTAATGCAGATTGCAAGACGATTGCACCAATCGCAATGATCGAAGATTGGAAAGCCATTGGTAACGCAACATTTAAATGTGTGCGGATCTCTTGTTTATCGAACGAAAAATCTTTTTTACGTAATTGAAGCATCGGAATCTTTTTCTTGATATAGACGATACATAATAGACTAGAAGCAATTTGCGCAATCACTGTTGCAATAGCAGCACCTTCTACTCCCATACCGAAGTTGATAATAAAGATCAAATCCAAGACAACATTGATAATTACCGCAACGATCAAAAAGAGTAAAGGCGTTCGACTATCACCAAGTGCGCGAATAACATTTGACAATAAATTGAAGCTGACGGCAGCAAAGATTCCCCATAGGATGATGACGATGAATGTTTGTGCTTCATCGATGATATCTGCAGGTGTTTGCATCAACTGGAGCATCGGACGAATAAATACTAAGCTAAGAACGGTTAAAATCACAGTAACAATGACACTAATCATGACACTTGTAGCAAAACTTTTTTTCAAACCACGGAAGTCTTTCGCACCATATCGTTGTGCTGTAATAATGGCTAAACCAGCGGTTAGACCTTGAGCAAAGCCAATAATCAAGAAAGTTAATCCACCAGTAGCTCCTACAGCTGCTAGTGAGTTTTTCCCTAATGTCTGCCCAACGATGATCATATCGACCATGTTGTAAAACTGCTGAAAAACATTGCCTATCAATAAAGGGACAGTAAATAGCAAAATCAGTTTGGCTGGGCTTCCTTTTGTTAAATCGCGCATCTTGTAAACTCCTTATTTCTTTTAAAATTTAGTTAGTAGTATATAGTGTTTACCCTTGGAATATCAATTAGAATCTCATGATAAATAAATAGCTAAAATGCTTTATGTTTTCTGAAAATTTTCAGAGAAGGTCATCATAAAAGTAGCCAAGAAGTGAGTCTGCGATGAAAATCAAAGAGTCAACTACTTGGCTATCGTGCAAAACAAAGGGTTTATTTTAGTACTGTTTAATTTCACTTGGGAGAAGAATGGTTTCTCTGGTCCCATCATCATAGGCAAATACTTGCGCCGGATACTGTGGAGAATAAGGGAATGGCAAATCGATCCCCATCTCAACGGTACTGCCCGCTTGAGAAAAATGCAAGGTTACTTTTCCATGATTGTTCATTAAATCAAAAGCTAAAATATTATCTAACGGAATAACACCCTTAAGGTCTAAATCAATAATGAACCAGATACTATCGATCAGTTCATCTGGTAAACTTGATACCACACCTAATGATGCGTATCGATTACGGTTATTATCAAAACTTTCAAACATCGGCTTAGCCTCCTTTGTCTAAAAAACCGAAATGACGAGAACAACATATTATTATCAGGATAAACGAGTTATACTTTTTTAACGTTGGTTCATTCTAATAAACATTTATACAAAATGCAACAATATTTGCATACTTTTTTTAAAAGTATAAGAAACTTTTAAGAGGACTTCAAGAAACCTTATTATATAAGGGTTTTTGCGCTTATCAAAAAAACAAATAAGGGTTGATAAATAGGAATATACCATTCTTAAAACAATTTTTTTTTAAGTGGGAATTAAAAAAAAACGAAGCAATGACACAAGTCACTGCTTCGTTGATCAAAAGACGTTTATTCTTCAGTTGAACCAATCACTTCTGGTTCTGCTGCTTCACCAGTTGATTCTTCTTCTTCTGTTGGTGCAACAACTGCGGCGATTTGTTCTTCTCCATCAGTAATGATCGTGTATGCGTCATTTTTCGGTAGATCCGCTACAGTGATCGAATCACCTAATGCTAAATCAGTGATATCCACTTCGATGTTTTCTGGTAATTGATCTGGCGTAGCAGAAACAATCACAGTATATAGGTTTTGAGCCAATACACCACCAGATTTTACACCAGTAGATTCGCCGACAAGGACAACTTCTGTTTCGACTTCTGTTTCTTCTGTCATATTAACAGATAGGAATTCCACGTGTTCTAATTGGTTGGTAAATGTGTTTGATTGGATTTTATGAACAAGTGTGTTGACTTTTTTTCCTTCAATGTTCATTGTGATAACTGTGTTTGCGGCATTCTCACGCAATACTTTACTAAATGTCGCACTATCAAATGAAATTGGCGTGCTTTCTACATTGTAGCCATAAACGATTGCAGGAACTTTTCCTTCATGACGCAATTTGTTTCTCAATGAACGGGGACGTACTTCTCTTTTACTTACTTCTAATGATACTGACATAACCAAAATTCCTCCTTAAAATGTGACTGTCTGCTTTGGTGTCAGACAGATTTTATTTAAGTGAATGTCACATGGTCTCTTGCACATTATCAGGTAGCGCGAAAAAACGCAAAAAGACAGATGCGCGCATCTGCCCTTAAAAAGTCAGGATTCAACTTTTCTCCACCAGGTCATTACGCTGTGTATGAGAAATCCAATTCACTTTACTCTTTAACCGTAACGCGATTCACTGAGTAAGTCAAGGAAACAACTTAGCGTTTCCATTTTGCATGGTGTATGATTCAGGTTATAATGCTTATGTAGCTAGGAAAGGAAGCAGTTATGCGGTTAGATAAATTAATAGAAAAAGAATTAGAAACATCACGTAAAGAGATGAAACGACTTTTTGCGATGAAACTCGTACGTATCGATGGTAAAGTGGAACAGAAACAGAATCGTAATGTGGATAGTTTGCTCCACTGTATCGAAGTGGATGGCGTAAAGCTACATACAAATGAAGTATACTTTATACTGAATAAACCGAAAAGAGCAGTAACAGCGGTGACGGACATTCACAAAACGACTGTTATCGATTTGTTGGCTTCAGCCGATCGCACACAACCTTTGTATCCAGTTGGGCGATTAGACCGAGATACAACAGGTTTATCGTTGATCACTTCCAATGGCCAATTAGGTTATGAAATGTTGTTGCCTGATAAAAAAGTACAGAAAACATATGTAGCAGTTGTCAATGAACAAGTGACAGAAGCTGATCGAATTGCTTTTGAAAAAGGAATTGTTTTTGATGGTGGTTACCAATGCTTACCTGCACATTTAGAGATTCTTGTCGCGCAACATAAAAAAAGTATCGTACGACTGACGATCGAAGAGGGGAAATTCCATCAAGTGAAAAAGATGTTTTTAGCTTGTGGAAAAAAAGTCACTGCATTGCAACGAATCAGCATGGGCCCATTACAACTAGATCCGCATTTGACTGAAGGATCTTATCGCTCATTGACGTTAGACGAACTAAAAAAATTAAAAAAATATTTTAAATAGTAATAATCATGAATTGATCGTTCATTCAATGAGTTTGTTTTACACTCCTATTAGGAGTAAAATAGGAGTGAGAGGTGATGTTCTATGTCTGAAATCAAAGAAAAAGATAAAACCAACGAAAAAAAGAAAGTCCAAGTGAATATCAATAAGAATCTAGCTACTGACGTCGAAAGCATTTTAGATTCATTAGGAGTAAATCCATCAATCTTAATCACTGCTTTATATAAAAGGGTAGCTGCCAGAGGAGAAATTCCATTTGAGTTATCTTTAACAAGTAAAGAGAAGGCTGAACTGCAGTTAATGAGAGTTGCGGAAGAGTCTGTTGAAACTAATCCGCCAGAAAATAGCGGTGACCACGAAGATCTAGTGTCATGGATGAGAGATCTAGATGAATAGTCATGACGTGTTCTTGATCTATATTCCCTTTAACGATGGCAGTGGAGGGAAAACTCGTCCTGCTATTGCTATCCGTGTTCGAAGCAGAGGTTCATTCTTGATTCTTCCTATTACAAGTAAATATGAGAATAAATCAAAGGCGATCAAAAAGCGATATTATGAAATAAAAGACTTAGATTCTGCAGGATTAAACAAGAAATCTTGGGTAGGTACAGGAAACCGATTTGAATTGAAGAGTAATTTCAATCCCTACAGAGTCATTGGACATTTCTCAGAAGAAGATATTATTGGACTTTCTAAAATGATTTAGTGTCATTTAATAAGCAAGTGCACAGCCGGCGGTTCTAAGGCACTTGTTTATTTCTTTTATAGATAAACAATCAACAACCCACGAAAATGCAAATAAACGAAATATCAAATATAGAAGAAATAGGAGAATCAGATGAAATATCATACATTATTATTCGACGTAGATGATACGTTGTTAGATTTTCAACAAACAGAAACAGAAGCCTTGCACCAATTGTTTGCGGAACAAGGCATTGAACTGACACCAGAGATCAGAACAAGTTATAAAGCATTGAATCATCATTTATGGCGAGAATTTGAAAAGGGGCAGATGACAAGAGATGAAGTGACAGGCAACCGCTTTGGTCTGTTGTTCCAACAGTTTGGCAAGACCGTAGATAGCCAAGCAATGGATCAACGTTATCGACATTATTTGAATCAGGGCCATCATTGGATTCCTGGAAGCCATGAATTACTGGAAGCAGTGTCAAGTGAAGCAGAACTTTATATAGTGACGAATGGGGTTTCTCAAACCCAACATCAACGATTAACAGATGCTCGGATGATTCATTATTTTCGAGAAATTTTTGTCTCAGAAGCGATTGGCGCACAAAAGCCAATGAAGGCTTTTTTTGATCACGTGTTTGCTAATATTCCTGAGTTGGACAAAGAACGAACGGTGATTATCGGTGATTCACTGACTTCTGATATCAAAGGTGGAAATGAAGCAGGGATCGATACGATCTGGTTCAATAAAAATAAGTTGCCTGAAATACCAGAGATCCAACCAACCTATCGGATTGATTCTTTAGAAGAACTTTACCCGCTCTTGGAAATCTCACCTCATTAATTTTCAGAAAAATAGTGCATTTTCCTTTTTTTTCGCTATAATAGATTAGAATGAAAAAACGGATATGAAAGAGGTTTTAGTCAATGACAAAAAGCAAGCCAATTATCATTGGTGTGACGGGCGGATCGGGAAGCGGAAAGACAAGCGTCAGCCGA
The DNA here is from genome assembly GCF_013394305.1 of Enterococcus mundtii. Lineage (NCBI taxonomy): Bacteria > Bacillati > Bacillota > Bacilli > Lactobacillales > Enterococcaceae > Enterococcus > Enterococcus mundtii. The sequence continues at coordinate 1,782,728 of NZ_AP019810.1, forward strand.
GGGATTTTTAGTCACTTTCCAGACCACTCCATCATGATGCTTGAACAAGATTCTTATTATAAAGATCAAAGTCATCTTAGCTTTGAAGAACGGTTGAATACAAACTACGATCATCCTTTTGCCTTTGATAATGAACTGCTGATCCAGCACGTTGAAAAACTACTGAACTATGAAGCCATTGAAAAACCAGTCTATGATTATGTTGCTCATACGAGAAGTCAAGCAACAATCATCCAAGAACCAAAAGAAGTGATTATTTTGGAAGGTATCTTGATTTTAGAAGACGAGCGTTTACGTGATTTGATGGATATCAAGATCTATGTAGATACAGACGATGACATTCGGATCATTCGCCGGATCAAACGTGATATGGAAGAGCGCGGCCGTACCTTAGATTCTGTGATCGAACAATATTTAACAGTCGTTAAGCCGATGTATCATCAGTTTATTGAACCAACAAAACGTTACGCTGATATTATCGTTCCAGAAGGTGGCGAAAATCACGTAGCTATTGACTTGATCACAACGAAAGTAGCAAGTTATCTCGGAGAACGCGCTGTATAAAGGTTTTTATGATTGATTAATTCATGGTTTTCTTTGCTTGCCCCGCTTTTGCCCCGCCATCAAATTTTTTTAGCATTAGATCAAATTGTTCTATAGTTTCTTTACGTTTGTCTCCTGTTATGTGAGCGTAGATATTTAATGTAGTTTGAACATTTGAATGACCTAATAGTAATTGCAAAGATTTTGGATCAATTCCAGCCTGAATTTGCAAGGCGGTGTAAGTATGACGTAAGCCATGTAAAGTAATTTTAGGTAGATCGTTTTTTTGAATGATTACATTAAATTTAGTTCGGACATCTCTGGGTGTTAGAGGTGTTCCGTCTTTTTTGCAAAATAGAAACGAAGATTTTTTGTAGATATTTGGAAAAAGAGATGTATAAGTATCTCTTAAGCCAATCCATTTTTCTATTTGCTTATAAGCTATTTCTGGTAACGGGACTGATCGATAAGCACTTTTTGTTTTGGGTGGGAATATTTTGTAGCTATTCTTCACTTGATTTCCTTCAGATGATCCTAATGTTTTAGATATGTTAATTTCTTTTGTTAGTGGGTAGTAGTCATTGACGTACAGAGAACAGGCTTCACCAATACGAAGGCCACCATAAATTAATAAATAATACAAAGCTAGATCACGTTGCTTTTCTAATGAAATATAAGCATTACAAGGCTTTCTTTTCTTAGTTATTTCAGATTTTACATACTTATCAAATTTATTTATATCTATTAAATCCCAATGTTTTATTTTTTCTTCACTATCTTCATAGTGAGGGATTTTTACATTGGCAATAGGATTATATTTAAAATAGCGATCTTTAACAGCTTGTTTTGCAACCATTTGTGCGATTTGATTAATGCTTAGCAAACTATTTTTCTTATATTTTTTTGAAAGTTCATTTAATTTTTTTTGATATAAATTATCTGTGAGATCTTTAAGCTTTAATTGCCCCATTGTGCTTTTTAGTGTTTTTAAATATTGTTTACGTGACCTTAAGGATGTTTCTTTTACAGTCCTTTTATACAGTTCAAACCAATGATCGGCATAGTCTTTAAACAGAATGTTAGGGTTATTTTTGACATTTCCATCTTTTACATCGATAAAAGCGACAGAAGCAGCATACTCTGCCTCAGCCTTAGTTTTAAACCCACTTTTGCTATGCTCTGCTTTTTTACCTGTAAAGGGGTCAACATATCTAATTCGATATTCCCATTGTTTGCCTCTTTTTCTGAATGTAGCCACCAAAATACCTCCTTTATCCTAATTCCAATTCGTTCATTCCCTCGTCAAACATTTCTATGAAATTATGTTGGTTCATAAATTCCGTCCATATTTCCTGGCCGTTGTATATGGGAACACCTTTCTCTGACTTAATGACGTTATAGGCATTTAAAACAACATCTTTCCACATACCTTCAACTTGCCGTTGAATTTTAACATCCGTCCATTTTTTTGTTTTTCCAGTCCTTTTTTTATTTTTTTCGTTTTGCATATTAGTTGCTTTGATTAAAAAAATTTCATATCCAGATGAATGCTCTTCTAAATATTTTTTGAATTCCGGAAACAACATAATTAATCCCTCGTTCCTTTAGAACTTACGTTCTTTTTTGGAAAAAAATAATTGTGCACAACTTCTTTACATATATCTATATAATTCATAAGGTAGTCCCATGTAGTCTAGCAGTTCATATTTATTTAAATCTCCTATAATAGATTGGTCTTGCAAGTGTAAAATCAATTGTACAGCGAGATAATTAGCCTCATACTCCATTTTAGAGATAAATTTATCTAAACCTAAGGTACGATAAAATGGAGTACTGGCTCCACCGTGTAGTTGTATGTGACTAAATTCGTGTAATATGACAAACTGCTGATAATGTTCTGGCCAGTTCCTGTTGACAATTATTGTATGACATCGATTATTGGTTTGTGTACATCCACCTGTTTCGAAATCAAGGTCAGCATATAGTAGCTTGCATTTTGCATCTTTTACCAGCTGATAGACATTAGAGGGTTGGTACTTTCTTATGATTTTTTCAAACTCGCTATTTAGATACACGCTCATAAAATCCACCAACCTAGTCTCTATAGTCTTTTCTAGTAAATTTCTGTTTTGCCTCTTCCTTATTCATTTCCATTGCAGTTTTAATAGCAATTAATAGCCGATCTTTTTGATCTTTTGTTGCTGGTTCGCCATAAAAATTAAGGTTTTCTCCGTTAGTAATTCCTTCAATTAATTCTTCCGCTTGAATAGCAATATCATTCTTTTCCTTTTTGGAGAGTTCATAGTAACGACGTTTGTCTGAACGTCCTAACAGATAATCAGTACTTACATCAAAGTAATCTGCTACTTTTTGAATTTTGTCACCAGAAGGTATACTTTTGTTCCAGTTTCTAAGACTACCGTGACTGAAGTTAAGTTTCCTTTCTAATTCTGCACGTGTCATTTTATTCTCACTTATCAATAAATCTATCCGTTCTAAAAGCAACATGTTGTCCTCCTATAATTGCTCCCAAATACAAAAAAACGAATATTTTCGATAAAACTATTTACAAATGGAAAATATTCGATTATACTATGTCTGTAAGCAAGTTATTTACGGCATACAAAAAGTCAAAGCAATATGTGAATAGTCTCCCCAGACATCAACAAAGCTTATGTTTTGTGTGCTGTATTTCTTATGCTTACATTATGCAATATTTTCTACTTAGTGTCAATGTAAATGTAAAAAAACAGGTGAAAATAATCGATTTGAGGTGAGAGGAATGGAAGAAAAGGAAAAATATCTCAAGAAATACCAGCGTCAACAAGATCTTAATGAATATGGCTTTAAGGAAGAAATTGAGGAAATCGGAAAAGAAATTGTAATTCTATTAAAAAATAGAGACCTAACGTATGAGGAAGCATACGCAAGTCTCCAGTTTGCTTATAACGATTTGAAATTTCAATCAAACTTTATTTCTATTAAATAAATTATACCAAAGAGAAGAGGAAGAAAAATGAAAATCACGATCGAAGCAACGCCAGAAGAAGTAAAAGAATTGCTCCAAGCTACTGAGATTAGCGAGGAGCAAAAAAATGGTGCTAAAGAACTTTGGATTTCTGGTATTAAGGTTTAATCTTCATTTTTAAAATCAGTAGATACCGAAGACAGGAAATGATTATAAAGTTTTTTGTATTCTATATAAGCATCAAATCTGACTTGTTCGCCATTTTTAATCTTTGTTTGAATTTGTTCACGCATAAATGGCAATGAAGCTACCGCTAAATCGTGAGCTCTCTGTTCGTTAGTTAAAGACATAGATATACCCCCTTACTAATTATTTCGGCGGACCACTCGCCGATATCTAATTATAGCAAAAAAAACTGCACTAGTTTCCGCTAGTACAGGTAAGTGACTATAGTAAAAAACAGTTTACAAAAAAATAGCGTTAATATCTAACAGGATCCTTGTTAAAAGGTAGTAAAAACAAAGGAAAGAAAGGAGGTGGCGGAATGTCATTGAAGCAACAAGTGAAAATTGCTCTTATTGGAAAAGGGTGGAGTCAACGAGAACTAGCTCGACAGATGGGTATTTCGATGGCGTACTTACAAGATATCTTACTTGAAAATCGCAAGCCAGTTGATCGACTTAAGCAAATTGAAGCACTTTTAGACATCAAATTGGAAGGGGTGGACGCAAATGTTCCAACAGCCTAATTTATTTGATCCAGTTGAATATGCGAAAAATTGTATTGAGGATCAAGTAGAAAAGTTAATGCCGAAAGAAATCTTATTTGCGACAATCGACATAAAAAAATTGGTACAGCTAACTAGTCACAGCGTAACATACTTGGAAAAGAATTTTATTAATACAGCTGAAGCTAAAGAACTCGAGTGTTCTCCAACCACTAAAAGACTTTGGAAATATCCAGAGATTAGAGATTGTTGGTTAGAATTCTGCAAACAAAATAACAAAATATAAACTAATAGTATCACTACTAAAAAATGCATTAGTAAGCAGTGTATGACAGGTGGCGAATTGATCCCATTGTATGTTCAAAAAAGCAGTGCTGAATGTTAAGAAAATATCAAAGAAAGGGATGGTAAAAATGGACTCACCACAAATTTTCAACTTCGAAAAACAGGAAATAAGAACAATAAAAATCAACGATGAACCATTCTTTGTTAGTAAAGATGTAGCTGAAATTTTAGGTTATTCAAATACGAGAAAAGCAATTAAAGATCATGTAGATGATGAAGATAGAAGGGCGGAACGAATCGTTACCCCCTTAGGAGGAATACAAACACTAACTTTGATAAACGAATCCGGGTTATATAGCCTTATCTTAAAATCGAAACTTCCAAATACCAAAAAATTTAAACGATGGGTAACTAGCGAAGTACTTCCGTCAATTAGAAAACATGGTATTTACGCAACGGATGAATTGCTAGACAATCCAGATTTGCTGATCGAAGTAGCTACAAAATTAAAAGAAGAGAGAACCCTTCGCTTAGTCGCTGAACAACGAGTGAATGAGTTACAACCAAAGGCAGATTACTATGACAGCATCTTAAAAAATAAAAGTCTTATGACAATCAGTATAATAGCGAAAAATTATGGTATGAGCGCAACCAAAATGAATAATCTTTTACATGAATTAGGTGTCCAATATCGCCAAGGAAAAGCTTGGTTACTATACCGTAAACATCAAGACAAGGGATATACACATACAGAGATGATCCCAGTACAAGGGAGCGATAATTTAAAACCTAGCACCAAGTGGACGCAAAAAGGGCATATTTTCATCTATCAGCTTCTGAAGAATGACGGGATACTTCCTTTGATTGAACAAAAAACAACAGCATAGGAGGTTTACAGATGCCAACTATTGAAGTGACGGAAAATGAAAAAATGATTATATATGGATTGAGAGCGATATTTGCTGAAAACAGTAAAAAGCAATTAGAAAAAGTTGAAGAACTTTATTTTGCTAAATCTAAACAAACGCTCTTTACCAAAAAAGAACTTGCAGAGAAATGGGGATGTACAGTCGTTACAGTAAGCACCTATTTGAACGCTAGTGGTGTGGAACCTGTCGACAAATCAGGAAGAAAGTTTCTGTTTGATCTTAATCAAGCAGAAGAAGCGAAGCGAGATTACACTAAAAGAACTCTTGTTAAACATAAGTTGGAAACACGAGCACGAGCAATGTAACTCATTAATAACTGCCTGCTAAAGCAGATGCGGAGGTGAACAGAATTATCGAATCAATTATTGTTATGTATGAACTATAGAAAGAGGAGGATCTTTTATGATTAATCTAGCTTTAGTCAATTTAGATGATTTAAAGATTTTGTTATCAGAGCATTCCATTCCAAATGAAGTCTGGAATTCGAAGCAAGCAGCTGATTACTTAACAGTCAGTGTTCCAACTTTGCATAAAGAAGCTGAACTTGGAAAAGTTCCTGGAGTGCGAATTGGCAAAGATTGGAAGTTTTCTTCAATCGCTTTATATCAATATGTATCTAAAAAGGAGGAATCAAAATGAAAATTACAATTGAAGCAACACCAAAGGAAGTAAAAGACTTAATACAAGGTATTGCGAGTAGCAATGAGGAAAATACTACCCAAGAAAAAAAGGGTATTACGGATGTGCTTCGAGGAGTTGACGGAGGGTTTGCGATCGGCGGGATCGAGTATGATCCAGGGACAGGTGAAGGAGCTTTGGAAAAAATGGAAAGTAAAGAGAAAGTCGAAATTACAGTGAACTCGCAAGTCGATACATTTGAAAAATCAAAAGAACTCCTAGCCGACCTAGAAGTTCTAAATGAAAAGTATGACATTGTAGCCACTGTCACTGTTAATAAAGAAGTTGATTGCGATTTTACCATAGCACAAAAATTTTAATTACTGATTTAACCAATGGTGATACTCTTCCAAGAGCCTAAGCGACATGTAAAAGGATACGCCTGCAATTTCTTGATGATTATCTTTTCTTTCTAAATTTTTTCTACCTTTTTGGAAATCATCATTAGCTTTAGTAGCGATTTCAAATCGTTTTTCGGAATTAAGAGTTGCAATAAAATCTTCAAATTGTTTCGTGTCGTCCACCCTCCTTATCAATTATTTCAGCCGACCACTGACTGATAAGGAAATTATACCAAAAATAACCCCGCACGGAAGGAAGGACCGAATATGACAGTAATCTATTTACTTATTTTAATCTTACAAATAGTCAATTTAGCTATGTTAATTAAAATTTATAGGAGGTAATTTGATGGCATACACAGTACAACAAGAACACCAGATTCTCAATCTTATAAGGCTACGTAGAAAAGAATTACAGGATGATCGTGCAGCACTCAGAAAAGCCGATGAGCTTTCAGATAGACAAGCAGAGCTGATTGCGATGGAGCTTGAAGATTTACGAATGTTAGAAATTAAAAATAGGGAGATAAGACTATGAAAAAGACAGACACGCTTTTTATCGGAGTCATCTTAGGTTTACTCGTACTAGTAGCGCACTACAGCGTAGTGGGAGGGAGTATTTTCGCAAGTTTAATGGTTTTGATGAACCTATTAGATTCCAAGGAAAGGAGAACATATGAAACGAAAAGAAGCTTTGAAAAAAGGAAAGGTGATTGCTGACCGATGGTGGTATGACAATAAGTCAACTATTTTAAGCAAACAGCTAATCAAGAAACAAAAAGAATGGATACAAATAAAAAAGTGACTCCGCCGGCAAGCAATGAGTCACATACAAAACATATCTAAGGAGATTTTAGCATATGAAGAATGAACTTTCCAGTTTAGATCAATATTTGACTAATCAGAAAACTGATTGTTCCACAGAAATTGAAGCATTTGATTGGCAAGGAGAACCTCTTTATTCGGGAGAAACGGTTTATTCAATTGATAATGAATATGTTCGAGAAGATGATTTAAAAGCGTTTATAGAAAGTAGTGTCGGAAAGCCGGTGGAAATATGAAAGAGATGAATGAAATGTCTTTCAACGAGAAAGTGATCTCTGTACAAAATGAGCTGAAAGCTCCTAAAAGTCAGTATAGTGAGTACGGCAATTATAACTATAGAAATTGTGAGGACATCCTAAAAGCTGTTAAACCATTAAATCAAAAAATGGGATTGTTACTGACACTTACAGATGAACCTGTTGTAATTGGGAATCGTTTCTATATTAAAGCAACCGCACTATTAACAGATGGAAAAGAAGTGCTAAGTATTACTGCATATGCGAGAGAGGCTGAATCAAGAACAAAGATGGATGATAGCCAAGTAACAGGATCTGCTTCTTCATATGCTCGAAAGTATGCTTTAAACGGTCTGTATTTAATTGACGATGCTAAAGATGCTGATGCACTGCCACAAGATAATCCTGAAATTGAAAATTTACATGATGAATTTGTCAAAACCTTTAATAAGTATGTTGATCAAATAGCTGAAACAACAGGTTTACAAAAGGATGTAGTCGCTGCAAATTCACTTGGTAAACATGGATTTGAAAACATAGAGCAAGTAACTAATGAATTCTATTCAGAACTAATTGGTTACTTAAAAGTTTCAGCTAAAAAAGCAAAACAAAAATTCAAAAATGAACCACAAGAAAAGTTAACGACAAAACCATCGTGGGAGGATTTATAAAATGAGCAATGAACTATCAACAGAAGTCATCTTTGATGTCAATTATCAACCAAGTGTAATTGAAATTATCAATGAAGATCAACTAGCGAATTTAATCAATGCAACTGTTAAGCGTTTTGAAAATTTGATTTTTAAAGAAGAGGATATTGCAGATGCTAAGAAAGCAAGAACGGAACTAAATCGAATTTTTGATTTGATCGATTCGAAACGAATAGAAGTGAAGAAGGAGTTTAGTGAACCTCTTACTGCATTTGAAAAACAAATTAAAGCCTACAGCGATGAGATCAAACTAGCATCTAAAGGTATCGCTGACCAAATTAAAGAATTTGAAGCTAAAACAAAGGAAGAACGAAAAACAATTGTTTTGGCATTCATCAAAAAACAAGCAAATAAGGCTGAGATTGAACCTAATGAAATCAGCCTCCAAAGTAATTGGCTGAATGCTTCAAGTTTTACAGCCAAAAACAATTTAACGAAAAAAATTGAAGAAGAAATAATTGCTGAATGCACAGCCATAAAACAAGAAAAAGAAAACTACGAACAGCAAAAATCGTTGGTTGAAAGCTATGTAAAAGCTTATGGTCTTGAGCCAATGGCTTGGATCTCTTTAATTGATGAAGGACTAACTGCAGCACAGATTTTCCCAAAGATAGATCAAGCTGTCAAAGAATTAAGAGAAAAAGAAGAGAAAGAAATAGAAAAGACAGAAAAACAGATCAAACAAACAGCAACTCCAGAAAGGGCTGTGGGAACAACAAAAGAAATAGACACCGATGAACCAAAGTATTCCTTTGCTCTAAATATTACAGGCACTGCTAAACAATTGTCAGTTATCAAACAAACGATTGAAAGCTTAGGTGTAGAGTACTCCGTTGAGATGAATTGATCAACGAATCAGAAGAAAAAGAAGTGATTTAATTGTTTAAACCGCTAATCGATTCATATTCTGCGATATTGAAGCATTTCAAAGGACAAGAAATTAGCGCAACGATCAACGAAGAAGTAAACATCGAACGACTTAAAACAATGTACGAAGGCTATGAAGGCGATCGGATTATTGAAGTACGTTTCATCGATCCACGTCGCTTCACAGCCCAACAAAGAAACTTCATCTATGCGCTCATAGGGGATATATTCATCGATACAGGCACACCAACGGACTTCTGGAAGGAATTCTTCTACTCTCGTTTTGAAGGTATCACAGGGCGAAAAATAAGCCTCAAGGACGAATCGGATACAACCGTGAGCGATGTAAATATCCTAGCAAATATCATCTTAGATTTCATCTTTGAACATCATATTCCATTCAAAGAAGGTTATGAGATTTTACCAGCGAATCAAGAATACTACTTGTACAAGTGTATTACGAAAAGAGTCTGTTGTATCTGTGGAAGAACAGGAGCTGACATTGATCATTTTGATAAAGCATTGGGTAGACGAAAACGTAAGAAAATTGATCATTCAGAATACACTTACGCAGGACTTTGCAGAATACACCACACAGAAAAACATCAATTAGGTGTAACTAATTTTAAGAACAAGTATCAAATAAAAGGGATTAAGTTAAATCAAGAGACAATCAAAAAACTTAATATAGGTGGTTAAAGTGAGCAGACGTTACGATATTGAATCTCATTTGGAAGAATTAAACAAAACCGAAAGACGGTTGCATGAAGAGATAAATACGCTAGAGAGTGAAATAGATTCTCTAGAAGAAGAATTAGAAGATTTAGAGTCAGATTATTGGGATATCCAAAAAGAAATCGATGTTCTTAAATTTGAATTAAATAACTTATCAGACGAAGAAGATGATGAAGAATATATAGCTGAAAAGTGGTTAAACCAGGAAGAAAGTTTGTTTGATAATTTTGAATTAATTAAGGAGGAATAGTCTTGGCAGAAAGAAGAATGTTCGCAAAGACGATTATTGATTCTGATGCGTTCCTAGATATGCCTTTATCAACACAGGCATTATATTTTCATCTATCAATGCGCGCAGATGACGACGGATTTATCAATAATCCTAAAAAAATACAACGTATGGTTGGTTGTGGCGATGATGACTTAAAACTGCTTATGGCAAAAAGATTCATCTTAGTTTTCGAGAGTGGTGTGATCGTAATTAAGCATTGGAAAATACACAACTATATTCGTAATGATCGCTACAAACCTACGTTATATCAGGATGAGAAAGCTTTACTAGCGGATAAAGATAACAAAGCATACACCTTTGCAGAAGAGCTTCCTAATCGAGATGAAAATCTTGGTATACCAGATGACAACCAAACGGTATACCAAATGGATACACAGGTTAGGTTAGGTAAGGATAGGTTAGGTAAGGATAGTAAAGATATAAGAGATGTAACGCCTCCGAAAAAATCGAAGGCTAAGCCCATCCGTCATAAATACGGAGAGTATAAAAATGTTCTCTTGTCAGATGACCAAATGGAGAAACTCAAAACAGAATTCCCTAATGATTATCAAGAAAGGATTGAACGGTTATCCGAGTATTGTGAATCAGCTGGTAAAACTTATAAAAACTACTTAGCCACTATTCGAAGCTGGGCAAGGAAAGAAAAATGTGAGCCTAAGAAGATGAATAGTAGCTACAAGCGCACAGGAAGACGAGAGACACTGCCTGAATGGGCAATCGACCAAGAAGCTTATCAAAAGAAAAAAGCGCTAGAACGATCAAATAAGCCCCGATGGGATGAAGCGTAAGGGGGAGAAGATTTGGATATTAATTTTGACTACTTAGGATTAATCAAAGAAATCGCTAAGTATAAAAAAGATGAGGAGTACGACATTTTAGGAATCGTACATGATCAACTGGCAGCAGTTAATCTCGAACAGATCAAAAATGATCGTAGATGTTGGGCGAAATTACGTCATTATTATGCTTTTTACATTGATCGTACAAAACTAAGGGAAACAGCTTATATGAAATTGCTTTTTTGGGAATGTATCAAAGGATTAAAAGCACATTTAAGAGAACTCGAAAGACAAGGGTACTGTCATGGAAATTAATGAGTTGAAAGCTCAAGTGGAGCTAATGCACAAAGAAGCGATGAGGCAAAGCGCTTCGTATGAAGACAAATGGTTAAATACATTTCACGGCGGACGTGAGAGTGCACTTGATCAAGTACTCAAATTATTGAAAGGAGACTGTCAGGATGGATAAGAAAGCAGCAATGAAACGAATTGCTGAATTAACCAGTACGGAATCTTGGCAAGAAGATGAAAAAATCATCGTAGAAGTACAAAAGCTTGGTAAACAGATATGGACTGAGAAGCTTAGAAGAAAAACGCCGAGGAATATTGCAATTTGGCATGGTGACAGAATTCTAGTTACAGGCACAGCTGAACAGCTAGCAGAAATTACTGGGCTAACAAAAAACATCATATGGAGCAGAGCGAAGCATATGGATATTGACTCTAAAGGTCGTCAATTTAAATACATGGAGGAAGAAAAATGAACGAACTGACAATGAATATTGAGAAATGGGCTAAAAATAAAGGATTGGATCAGGCTCAACCAGAGAAGCAGATGTTGAAGGTAATTGAGGAACTTGGAGAGGTCGGCGCTGGCATGGCTCGTGGCAATTTAGAAGCCATAAAAGATGGTATCGGAGACACGCTTGTTACTCTTATCATTTTAGCTATGCAACATGGGTTGACTGCTGATGAGTGCTTAGAACAGACTTGGAACGAAATCAAAGGACGTACTGGGCAAATGATTGATGGGGTGTTTGTGAAGTCTAGTGATCTGGAGGACAGCAAATGAAAAAACTAATTATGCTCATTGTGACTATAGGAATGGTTTTTAGTTTATCGGCATGTCGTCAAGCTACGAAAGTGTCTCATAACGTAAGCCAAGAAGCAGATAACTTCAATGTAATTCGTCGTGTCGCTGTTATGAACACATTATCTAACACAGTAGAATTTGAGGTTATTGGAAGAATTTCGGTAAATACTAGTAATTCTGAAAAGCTCGAAATACTAGTCGAAACGGAAGAAGGAGTTTATAAAAAGCATTTAATCAATATGACGCAGTTCAATATGTACGTGATAGAAGATCTTGCAGGCGCTGAAGTGAACCAATACAAATATGAAGTCAACTATATGCCTGAGAGCATTGTACCTTTCACCATGACAGAAAATAAGTAGGAGGGACAGCAAGTGGATGCACCAAAAGAATTATATTCAGATGCATTAAGAGGTGCTCGAAATCACCTAAAGGGTGCAAAAAGAGCATATAAAATACAACCTACGCTCGAAAATGAACGCAGAGTAAAAGCAATTCGTCGTAGATGTTCCATTTATGGTGAGTTACAGAAAGGGGACAGCAAATGAAACGAATATCGATCAGTAAAGCCATTCGTCGATTAAGAAGCTATCTATACGCATGCGCTACTGGCGAAGAACGAAAAGGCATAGAAAAAGCTATTGTTATTTTTGAGAGTATGGAGGAGGACAGCAAATGATACCGAAACTTAGAGCATGGGATAAACGACAGAATGTAATGAGAGACGTAGCAGTCTTACATTTTAATAAAAGCGGAAAGGTCAACTCTATTGAATATTGGAAAACTCCTTCTGAATTGAAATCGTATCATGTGAGAAATATTGAATTAATGCAATCCGCAGGACTGAAAGACAAGAACGGTGTAGAGATTTTTGAGAGGGATATTATAAAAAACTCAAATGGATTAACCGGCTATGTAACTTATCTGCAACAAGAAGCTGGCTTTGTAGTTGTATTAAAGAAAAGTGATTACAGATTAGGTCATAGAAATACTGGGGAATCATATGCAGAAGCAACTAACCATGAAGTCATCGGAAATATATACGAGAATCCAGAGTTGTTGGAAGAAGTGAAGAAATGAGATTTTTAGACTTATTCGCAGGCATCGGCGGATTTCGATTAGGTATGGAATACGCTGGACATGAATGCGTAGGCTTCTGCGAGATCGATAAATTCGCAAGAGCTAGCTACAAAGCAATACACGAAACAGAAGGAGAGGTGGAAATGAATGATATCACAACAGTATCAGATGAGTTTATTCGAGGAATCGGAAGTGTCGACGTTATCTGTGGAGGATTTCCGTGTCAGGCTTTCTCGATTGCAGGAAAGCGGAAAGGTTTCGAAGATACTAGAGGAACTCTCTTCTTTGAAATTGCAAGGTTCGCATCTATTCTCAGACCACGCTATCTATTCCTTGAGAACGTCAAAGGACTCCTCAATCACGAAGGAGGGGCTACGTTCGAGACGATCCTCAGAGCCTTGGATGAACTCGGGTATGACTGTGAGTGGGACTGTATTAACTCTAAAGACTACGTTCCACAAAACAGGGAGCGAGTATTCATTATCGGATATCTTAGAGGAGAACGTACCAAAAAAATATTTCCTTTCGAGAGAGAAAACCGAACAGCTATTGAAAACAATATAAAACCAATTAATGATTTAAAGAAAACAAGAGAACTATTAAATTTTGATAGTACAAATAGATTTTATGATGTATCAGGAATATCCCCTTGTTTGAACACGATGCAAGGCGGAGATAGAGAGCCGAAGATTGCCATTGTAGGAAATATAAATCCTAGTGGAAATGGAATGAATGGACAAGTATATTCATCGAACGGATTAAGTCCTACATTAACTACAAATAAAGGTGAGGGGACAAAAATCGTAGTTCCAGTATTAACGCCGGATAGATTTGAAAAGAGGCAAAACGGAAGACGATTCAAAGAAGATGGGGAAGAGATGTTTACTCTCACTGCTCAAGATAGACATGGAATCCTAGTCAGAGAAGCAACTACAAAAGGATACGCTGAAGCTTTACCAGGTGATAGTGTAAATATCTCTCATCCTAACTCGGAAACTAGACGTGGTCGAGTTGGTAAAGGAATAGCAAATACACTACTAACTGGTGAGGAGCAAGCAGTTGTTACAGAAAACTATCGAATCCGTAAACTTACACCTCGTGAATGTTGGCGTCTACAAGGTTTTCCAGATTGGGCATTTGATCGAGCAAAACAAGTAAACAGCGATAGTCAACTATACAAGCAAGCTGGAAATAGTGTGACGGTTCCAGTGATTGCAGATATAGCAAAGAGATTGTGAAGGAGGAACAGCGATGAATAAACAAGGTTTGATTGAGAAATTAGAAAGTTTATCGATTGTAAAATCAGGCGAATCGACCTACGATGAAGGATTTTATGATGGCGTCTATGCTTCGATTGAGTCAGCAAAACAACTAGACGAACCGCAGAAGCCAGTGGTGCCTAAGTTTGTGGCGGAATGGTTAGAAAAGATGCGTAAGCAATTAGTTTCATACCATTTTGAATCAGGCGCAAGATTTATGATGTTTATAGGTATAGACTATCACCAAAGAAGAGGGCTACTCACGCTTAATGAAAAAGTTCGACGTTGGCTTGAAAAAGATGGAAATGAAGTAAAACTATCTAACGCTATTGATTATGGCTACGAGGTCGAGCAAGAGCCATTGTATTATGTTTATTTTCCAGAGATAACTGCGTCAGCAGGCATTGGAGAAGCTTATCTAATGAAAACTCGTAATGGAGTTGAATTAGCCGATAATAATGACTTCGACGATATGAAATTCACGGAACAAGAAATCAAAACAATCGACGAGAGATACTGGGCGTTTGCTGTGCCAGTGGAAGAGGTGATGGAAGGATGAATATAGAAAATACAGCATTACCTGAAAGTGGGTATTTGGAAAAAGTGATTAATGTCGAGAGATTGCAAAATGGTAATTTTCAAGTGATGGTAAGAGCATTTCCAACTAGAAAAAGAAAAGTCCAAACTATTAAAATGGAATTTTCTCAAAACGGATTTAATGCATTAGTAGGATCACTAATGGCGATGGCGCAAGCGGAAGAGGTGGCAGAAGGATGAGTAAGCTTAAAGTTGAAGATAATGTTTTTTACAAAGGCGATGAAGGCATCATCCGAGAAGTTATGATAGATGGAAAAGAAGATTTTTATAGGGTAGATGTTAGCAAAAAATCTATACACTACCTATATGAAGACGAATTAGATTTAGTTACTCAAAAACTCAACGACAACCAGAAAGTCGTGTTGGAATGGTTGAAAGAAAAATACACATATACGGATATTGGAGCTATTGAACTATTTTGGAGACTTAAAGTCAATTCCACAAAAGAAAAATATCGCTATAGAGATGTTTATATGAGCTACAAAAACATGACGAATAGCGAACAACTGCAAATTTTAGCAGCATTCGCTCAATGGGCATTAGAACAGGAGGCCGTCAATGAGAAATAAATACCCGGGCTATTGCTATCGATGTGGCGGCTTCGTTGATCGTAGTAAAGGACATTTCGAGAGGAAAAACGGATATTGGAGGATCCAGCACGCAGATTGCGCCATCAAATATCGAGGCACTAAAGTTCAAGGGAATGGGCTACAACCTAAACAGGAGGAAGCGGGATGAAAAAATGTCCAATATGTGAAAAGGTGTTTCGTCAATTTGAGGATGTAGTAGAAATAGAAAGTAAGTTTTATCACGAGGGTTGTTTAGAAATCGTACCAGTAAAGTTTTGTGCTTATAATCCAAACGAGGATGATTACGAGAATTTTATTGGTCAATTCGATCCTGATGACAAGTCTTGGGTAAGCGATATGATGGGTGACGGTGATTATTTAAAAGAAAAACGCTTTAAGGTTTCATATACCAATGTGTTGATTGAAACAGGTGAAATTGAAACTATAGAGATCTTTGCGCTTGATGCTGAGGAAGCAAAGGAAAGATGGTCATCACCATTTCGTCAGGTTTTAAATGCAGAAGAAATAGAAGATTAATTCCACAATCGACAGAGATAAACAACTGAAGGAGGCGATATTATGTCTGGTAATGACACACATGAAGTTACACAAGAATGGTTGAATCAACATGAGTTTCTACTGGCTTTCTACTTTATCCTATGGAATCAAAGTTGGGTTTCCACTGACAAAGTATGGGAATGGACGAAACAAGCAGAACAAGATACAGGCTATAACGCAGATGGTGAAGTAGTCAGCTATCCGACGAAATAGCAGAAAGCGAGTAATGAATGTGAGTGAAGAATACAAAATTACTACAGGGAAAATCACTGGTGAGACTTTAAAGATAGATCTAGAATCGTCAATAATAATTGATGGTAAAAGCTATACTTCCAATGAATTTAATGAAGCGGTAGAAATGTTAAAACAACCGCAACTCAACGAGAATCAGCAAAACTTGATCATCTGGATGAAAGAAAATGAATGTGAAACGAATGATCCGCTAGAGTCGATATCCGACTTGTTTTTGAATGGCACACCAAGTAAGTATTTTCCTGATTTACCATTAAGTTGTTTGGAAGCAGCTTACCAAAGTTTAAACAATCAACAAAAAATGGAATTGGTAAGTGAGTATTTAAAACAGTATTCGGAACAGGAGGAGTAGGAATGGAAAAAGATAAAAGTTTAATCATATGGAATAAAAACGGATCAACCATGAAATTTGAGGAAGTAACTAATTTTCGAGATGAATGGCAAAAAGAACAAATTTCTTTTGAATATTTTGGGGTTAGCACCCAAGTCCGTCGGAAGGCAGTATTCTACACCAATAATATTGCTGGCTATGCTTTAGAGCAGGAGGAAATCAAATGAAATTTTATGTAATTGAGTTTGGTGAATATTTTTATAGGAAAGATGATCGATATATGGGTGGTGCTTCATTAAGTGTGGTTCACGCATTACAAGATGCTCGGTGGTTTCGTAATTATGAAGAGGCTGAGGAAACTACGGAAAAATTCGGTGGTGAAGTTAAAGAATGCAGTGTATCGGGATTGGAAGCGGCTGAGGAGGAAAAATGATGAATCACATTGTGGCTATCATATTTATAGTATCATTCTTATTCCCGAGCATACGTTACTATGACAAAAGTGGTAAAAATCGTTTCATGGCTGATGGAATACTAATATGTTTAATCAATTGTTATCTAGACAGTCGTGACACGGATTGAGGCGACGAAATCAAAGGATTTTACTTATTGCAACTTTAATACAAGTATAGAGTAATTTTTGCAACCGTCAAAAATGAGTGTCACAAATAAAATGGAAAAGGAGGCTTGATGATGGATCTACCAACTAAAAATCCTATAAAGCAAGAGGAATCAGAATTTAAAGTCGGCGATATGGTTCGTTGTACAGCAGAAGAGTTCATTTATCCAATCAGAGGGTATGTAGAACGTGTGTACAATCATTCAGCAGTTATTCGTATTGAGAATACGATGGACTGTGACAAAGAACTAGCGAAGAGCAAAGCGAATATTGCGGTTGCTCGATTAGTGGATATGGAAGTTATGAAAGCTTAGTTTTGCTCTTTAAACTTTCTTACAAATATGAGTATTTTTCTACAACTGGAAGGAGAAGGAACAATGGCAAACCCTTTGGAGAATATAGATGTTAAACAAACAAGAAAAAATGCAAGGGCAGTATTAAACAACTATAGAAATTTAGAACGTTTAGTCGGACCAGTGAAAGTGGACTTTTCCGTGATGATGATTACTAAGAAGTTTAAACCTATAAATGACAGTCAAAATGAAGAAATTATTGAAGCGGTAAGCATTCGAAATTCGGTTATTGATGCGTTAGTGCGGTTAAGTAAAATTCATTTTCAAGTTCTTTATTATAGCTTTTGTTTTCCTAATAAGATGACCATGTATCAAATTGGGGAAAAGTTAGGATATTCTGACAGAACTATTGAGAGAATGAAATCCGTAGCTTTGATCGAATTCGCTGAGGCATATAAATCGGGTGAACTTATTTCACGTACAAAATAAAAAAGCCGGATTCCTCCGACTTTAATTAATAATTCTGACACAATTATTATATCATAAATGGAGGAATCAATGGATGGTACTTTTCGATGTAAAGAAATATGAGACACCAGAGGCAAAAGATGTGGATATGGATAACACAAAACATAATGTTGGTGTTTTTCTTTCAGCATATCTGTCAGCTAGATGTAGGATAGGACAACCTCGGGAGCCTAAAGTAACAGCATCTTACTCCTTGGTTCCACCTTCTACAGCAAATAATACATTTGAAGCAGAACGAATGATGATTGAGAGAGAGGAAGCGCAAGAAGAATTTGAGTACTTGCACAAATTATTTGTTCGTGGCTATTCAGCAATTCAGCATCCGCATAAACCTGATGTAACAGAGAGGCGGAAAAAGATATTCTATGATCGCTATATCAACGGTATGTCAATTTATGTAACTGCTCAAAGAAATAATACGAGCGAAGAATCTGTAAAAGCAGAATCGAACAAAATCATCATTCAATTTGCTTCTTCCTTAGAACTGGTTGCTTTTAAGTAGCCAGTTTTTACACTTTTTATACCCATTTACTACCCAAATGCTTTCCTTTTTATACCTTTTTTATACCAATCAACTACCTAGAAAATGATTTATTATGATAGTGTCGAAAGATTAGTAAACAGGACATCGACAAAAACAATTTGAAGGGAGGAAATCTCCCTCATCGTTGTAATTAAGCTTCGATAGACAGCAACAAATAAACTAAAGGATGTGGGGTTCAGCTCCTGCGGATAGTTCATATGTTGCTGTCTATTAATTTATGTGTGGGAAGAAGGACAAAGAATGGAAATCACAATTAAAGCAACGCCAGAAGAAGTAAAAGAATTGCTCCAAGCTATTAGGAGTAGCAAGGAGCAAATTGATATTCAAGCGATTTTGGGTAAAAAAAGTAGTAATGACGGTTAATAAATATTTTCATTGATAAATTTCCAAGATTCTGTATAGAGCCACCCTGAATGATCGTTACCTATCTCAGTTACAAAAATCAAATCATTGTCATCAAGCGCATGTTTTTTTAAACTATCTCTCATTTGTTCTGCAGTCATACTGGTATTAATTAGCCAGAAGGATTCTAATGGCTTAATATGCCAGCAATTCCAGGACTCAATTGTTTCGACAACTTTTTGATACTTTTGGCCGGGAGAGTGTAAATCATATGATAGAACATAGGATTTCATTCGAGTTCACCACCGTTCCTTATTATTTTAGCGGACCACTCGCTAATAATTAAAATTATACACTATGTATGCTTGTTCACAATGGAATAATGTCGCTGTGGCGGAAAGGGTAGACGCTATGGATGAGTCCTATACTGCACTTTGGTGTGGTTGTGTAAGGTTCGATTCCTTGCCAGCGACTTTGGGTTTACGGTGATCCATAACTGCCAGTCAGTAAAACCGAATGACAACCGAGGAGGACGGCGAAAAGGGCGAAATAATACAAATTTTTCGTGTGTAGGTTGTTTGAAAGAGCTATAACTGCATCTCATTGCTGAGATGTAGTTTTTACATATGAGATCACTCGTTGAGTGGTCTTTTTATTTTGTGAAGAGAGGTCATATTGTGAGAGAGGGAAAAACTTTTGGCGAAACGCTAGGTGACCTTACCCAAGCTATGGATAGATTCAAAATAAGGTTTGGTATGATACTTCGCTTAGATAAATTTATGAATTGGTTAATAAAAACTATAAATATAAACTAGCAAGCAAGGAGGTTACATAATGAGAAACTACTGGTACGTTTCACTATCTAATAGATATCCACCACCAAATGAAGATGATCCATTAAGGGTCGTCCAGTCAGTTCAGATCAAAAAGAAATACTCCATTGTAGAAATGACCAGAGAAGCTACACCGAAAGAAATTGATAAGTGCAAACTTGTTTATTGTGGTCATGGTTATTGGAAAGATGATTATATCCAACAAAATATAGGGAGGTATTTATCATGAAGAATTTTAATGAAGCGGTTTTAAAAACTAATGTAAGCAAAGAGCTATCAAAAGCTTATAAGAAGGCATTGGAAATGGAGAATGGACGTAAGTGGGTAGAAAATCCAATGACTATAAATGGAGAAACTACAACTAACGTGAAACCAGTTTGGGGTGGCTGTTATGCGAATGTAGATATCACAGAAAGCCAAGAAGAAGGTAAAGCGGAATTGATCCTCACTTTAGTATCAAGGACTCTGCCGAATTTAAAAGAGGCTGTCAAAAGCTATGAGCGAGATGGATTCGAAGTTATTCAGACTAATTACTAATTTTCAAACCACATGAATTTGGAAATAGTCATTAAGAAAAAGGCTTTTAGAAAGAAGGTGAGATTGCATGACAAAAAATGACAAATACAAACCTACTCCAGCTGAGAAAAAACTATTAGAAGTCTTATTAAATGCTGAAAATGTTGGCAAGTCTGTTCAAGAGTTATGTAATCTCGCTGGTGTAAGTAGAAATAAGTATTATGATGCGATGAAGAAACAAGAATTTGTTGATTTGGTAAATAAGACGACAATGGATCTTATTAAGGGAAAGGCTGCTAATGTCTTGAATGCGGCATATAACTTCGCGCTTACTGAAAAAGGTCACCAAGACAGAAAAATGATTCTTACAATAGCTGGTATCTATGCTGAGAAACAAGAAACTAAGATTACTGGTGATATGAAAGTCAGCAATCCATTTGCTAATCTTTCCGAAGAAGAATTGCGAAAGTTGGCGAGTCGTGATGGATAAAATTGCTTTAGGTGCAAAGATTGAATTAGCGAAACGATTCTTTTTTGATTATTGCCACTTGATTATGCCTGCTTTCTATAAGACGGATAGAGAATATCTAATTTCAGTGTGCGGAGAGTTCCAATCATTCCTCTATGATAATGAACATGATGTCCTGATACTTAATATGCCACCTCGTCACGGTAAATCTTTAACATTAGGGAGGTTTGTTGAATGGGTACTAGGAAATGATCATAGCAAGAAAATTATGACAGGATCATATAACGAAACTCTATCGACAGTATTTTCCAAGAATGTGAGAAACACGATTCAGGAAGTGAAAGCTGATAAAGATATGATAGTGTACTCGGACATATTTGATGCAAATATTAAATATGGCGATGGAGCTATGAACCTTTGGAGTTTAGAAGATGGCTACAATAATTACTTAGCGACATCGCCAACAGGAACCGCTACGGGTTTTGGTGCAGATATCATCATCATTGATGACGTTATCAAGAACGCTGATGAAGCAAATAACACTACAGTTCTAGATAAGCACTGGGAGTGGTTTGTAAATACTATGCTTTCTCGATTAGAGAGTAAAGGCAAAATTATTATCAATATGACTAGATGGCATAGCAATGATTTAGCGGGTAGAGCGTTAAAAGAATTACCATTGAGTGGATATAAGGTTAAACACATCAACTTCCAAGCTTATGATGAGAAGAATGGTAGGATGCTTTGCGAAGAGGTCCTTTCTTTTAAAGATTATCAACGTAAAGTGAAGACAATGGGGGCCGACATCGCTAGCGCCAATTACCAACAGGAGCCTATCGATATTAAAGGCAGATTGTACAGAGAATTCAAAACTTACAGCAATCAATCTAATTATAAAAAGATTTGGCATTATTGCGATACTGCCGATACTGGTAAGGACTACCTTTGTTCGATCGTTTGGGGAGAAACGCTAGATGGCTATCAGGACGTTTTAGACGTCATCTATACTCAACAGCCAATGGAATACACAGAGAGTGCGGTTGCAAATCAGTTGATTAACTTCAAAGTGAATACATCACGTATCGAGCGCAACAATGGCGGTCGGTCTTTTGCTCGTTCTGTAAGAGAGAAAGTAAAAGGGAAATGTGCAACTGCTATATCTGACTTCTTCCAAAGCGCCAATAAAGAAGCGAGAATCTATTCCAACAGTCACTGGATTGAACAATATGTACGAATGCCTAATGACTGGAGAACAAGATTTCCTGATTACTATAAGGCGATGACTACTTATCAGAAAGAAGGAAAGAACAAGCATGATGATGCTCCGGATGCTACAACAGGCATCGCCGAAACAATGAACACGAACACAACAGAAAAAATAGATGTCATGAAGACAATCGACACATTCAAAAAACTAGGATTGTAGAGGTGATATAGTGGAAAAGAATATTCAGCTATTAAGTGGCAAGCGATTTGATGATGAATCGAACCTCATTTATAAAGTGCCGGTTAATCAATTACCGAAAAGAGAGATGCTGAATCAGCGTACTGGCGAAGTTGAACAGGCAATCGACTTTGAACATGAAGACGTTTGGAAGATGATCGTTGAGTTCATCAAACACCATCGAGCCAAGCAAGTGCCAAGGTTGCAGGAATTGAAACGCTATATGTTAGGCGACAACAACATCAATTATCGTCCGAACAAACCAGAAGGCAGATCGGACAATCGTATAGCGAGTGGCTTTGCAGATTTTATCGTCTCATTTAAGTTAGGTGTATTGCTAGGGAATCCATTGAAATACAGTGGGGATCAGGCGATTGCAGAAAAAATCAACACATTTGCTAGTCAATCGAACGAAGACTACCACAATCAATTGGTGGGTCGAGATATGATCGGATTAGGTAGAGCGTATGAGTGGATTGGTCGTGATGAATACGGCAAGGAAACATTAGCTAAGTTTGACGCAGAACAAACATTCGTAGTCTACGACAATACCAAAGATCGCAACTCGTTGTGTGCTGTTCATTACTACAAAGAACAGTTTCTAGATAAGTCATGGACACGAGTTGAACTATATACAAACAGCGGATTCAATTATTATCTAATCGCAGAAAATGATGATTTAGAGCATGCCAAAATTGAAGATGGTGGCAATATAGAGAGTTACTTCGACTCAGTTCAGATTAATGAATGGATCAACAACGAAGAACGTTTGAGCGACTTTGAGCGTGTACTTGATTCTATAGATGCCTATGATCTTTCACGTTCAGAGATGGCCAACTTCCAACAAGATTCATCAGAAGCTTACTTGGTTATTAAAGGAAACTCTGATACTGCTGTTGACCCGAAAGGTAAAAACAGCCAATTAGAAGTACTTCAAGCTATGATGCGAGCGAGAATGCTTGTTTTAGGTGATAAGAAAATCTATGACGGTAATATAGCAGGCGCTGAACCTGATGCATATTATCTAAAGAAAGAGTATGACGTTGCTGGAATGGAAGCTAACGATAGTCGAACAGTTGCGGATATCTTACGCTTCACATCTCTAATTGACTTTACAGACGAGAACATAGGGTCCAACCAGTCAGGCATCGGATTCCGTTTCAAGGGTTGGGGGTCAGACAACGATCGCAAAAATAAAGAGCGCATGGTCAAGAAAGCTATTATGCGCCGTCTACGATTGCTCACTCACTCATGGAGCATCAAAGATGAATTGAATAAACCTCAAGGCTTGATTGACACAGTCAAAGCCTTTTTTGTTTCCGATGAACAGCAACAAGAGCAACTTTACAACAAAGTGAACGAAATCCAAATTCAATTTACACCGAATGTCCCGCAATCAGATGAAGAAATCATGAAAGTTATTGCAGGAATGGTTGGCATCGTATCAGATCAAACGTTGTGCGAAATGGCTGAGCGCTTGACTGGGGTTCCGTTTGAAGAAGAACTGAAGCGATTGAAGGAACAAGCTGGTTCTGGTGTGTTTGATAGTGACAAAGAAACTAATACGGAGGTAGAGGAAGATGAACGAGAAGAAGATGAAGCAGATAATCGAAGCAATTGAAGCTATGGATAAAGGCGACCTAGGAGAAACGGCTGAAAAGCTCCATAACTATTTAGACGGAATATATGGGCTAACCGCAAGAGCATTGCGGGTTTTAATGGATAAGTTGGTTGAAGAAGGATTCTCAGAAGAGCAGGCCTTTCAATTGGCTTTGGTTATGTCTAAATCCTAGGAGGATATTTATGTTAAAAGATAGATTGAATCGGCTTAGTTATTCCGATGGATTTAGGGTTTTTAAACTTTTTAATTTTGCGTTAACCGTCATATTCTATCGCCTTTGTGGAATTGAGTTGGCGCTTATCTATATTTTATCTAACATCTCGGTATGCCTTATTGCGTTAGAAATTCACACGAGACCAAAGGAGGTTTCCAAAGATGAATCTCAAAGAACAGATGATCAATGAGTACCAAAAAAAAGATATTGAAAAGCTTAAAGAGGCTATCGCTGCAACGATGAAAATGGGAAAAACTGAGATGCATTATAGAGCAGATCAAATCAACGATGAGATTCGAAAAGAATTTCAAGAGGGTGGTTTTACTGTTGAAGACTATTCCGATGTACATTCAGAAAAAGCGGAATTAAAGCTAGTTAGATTTGCTTGGTAAGGAGTGATTAAGTGAAATCACAAGATTACTTCATCAAACGTGAGAAAGCTTGGCAACAGCAACAAATTAAAGATGATAAGAAACGCATGAACGAGATCAAGAAGCGCCTGCAATACGCGCAGGATGCGATACAGAAAGAGATAGACGCACAGTGGGACAGTTTTTCTAATGGACAGAAAATCACTCGTAGCGAAGCGATGAAGCGAGCTAACGAAATGGATGTAAAAGCATTTGCTCGAAAGGCTAAGAAGTATGTTAAAGAGAATGACTTCTCACCTACAGCAAACAAGGAATTAAAGCTATACAATCTTACAATGCGTGTTAATCGATTGGAATTGCTAAAAGCGAATATCGGACTTGAGCTGATAGCTACGTTTAACGATATGGACAAGTATTTTTCGGGAGAACTTACCAGTGCTGGATTGAAAGAGTTGCAACGTCAAGCGGGCATCTTAGAAATGACGATCGCTAAAAGTGGTTATGCCAAGCTAGTAGAGCAAGTAATCAATAGTTCGTTTCGAGCGGATGCTTTCGCAACGTTTAGCGAACGGCTTTGGATGTACCAAGCAGAGCTGAAAGCTGATTTGGATAAGTTGCTAGTACGTAGTGTGACTTTAGGACGTAATCCAAAACAGTTGGCACCTGAACTAAAGAGATTCCTTACTGAAAAAGGCAGAGAGAATACTCGTTTCAATACTGAGCGTTTGATGGTCACAGAAACTACTAGGGTTCAGATTGGTATCCAAGAGCGAAGCTATCGTGATGCTGATATTACAAAGTACACATTCATTTCTGAGCCTTCCGCATGCCGTTTATGTTTGCCGTTGAATGGGAAAGTTTTTGATGTTGATAAAATGGAACCAGGAACAAATGCGCCGAATATACATCCATTTTGTAAATGCAGTACGGCACCTTATGTTGATCGTATTGCTTTTGAAAAGATGTTGAAAGAAAGAGGGTTATAAAATGTCTGAACAACTGTTTGTTTGCAATAAGTGTGGCAATTATACACCGCTAGTACAAAAAAGTGACAGATTACCAGACAATGTAGAGCATCATTATGCTGAATGTCAGTCATGTGGGTATCGGTCAACTTTCTTTTATACAAATCCTAAAATCAAAGCTTTGTTGAATAAACAAAAGAACACCCCATTCCTTACGAAGAAGAAAGAACGATTAACCAAGGAAATCAAAAAGCATATGGATGAATTAAGAAATAAAATTGAATTAGAATAAGTATGTGAAAATATTTAAAGCGAAGCCTTAGTCTATTGGGGAAAGGCTTCTTTATTATCGGGGGCTTTGGTAGGTGACAGGCGGCACCTAGGTTCGAATCCTAGCATTCTCGCCCATGTACACCAGAGATAACCGCCTAATTTTTTTTAATATCAGGAAAAAGTATATAATTTTAGATTAATTAAAGCCTGAGTTTGTTAACTAAAGGCTTTTTATTATGCCCTCTACTGCTCGGGGCAATATAAATTGAGCTGTTCCGGCTGACTGGCGTAACTAGTTAAATTATCGGGTAACGGCGTAACCGTGGAGGACTAATCATGAAGGAAAAACGTTTGTTAATGCCAATGAACTTACAATACTTTGCTGGAGAAAAGGGTAATGATGGTAGTGATCAAGGTGCTGATGATTCTGGACAAGGTCAGCACAAAGAAAATATCGACAATGATAATCAAGATGGCAAAAAGGAAGAAACTGGCAAAACATTTTCTCGTGACGATGTAGCAAAAATGATCGCTGCTGAAACAAAGAAGGCAGTCACTGCTGCTGAAGAAAAATGGCGTGCTGAAAAAGACGAAGCTGCAAAACTTGCCGAAATGGACGATAAGGAAAAAGCAGATTACGAGAAGCAACAACTTGAAGCGAAGTTGGCTGAATATGAACGTAAAGAAGTGCTATCCAAGATGTCTGAACAAGCGAGTGAGATGCTGTCTGAGAAAGGCGCTAAGCCTACGAAAGAAATGCTTCGACTGATTGTGTCGGAAGATGCTGAAACTACGTCAAGTAACGTGAAGACGTATTTAGCTTCTGTTGAAGCGGAACGTGAAGCAATCAAAGCGGAATATGAGCGCAAACTAGGTGGTCGAGTACCTTTAGATGGTGGAACCGGCGGATCGGTACAAGGTGAATACGGCAAGCAATTGGCGAAAAAAGCGACAGTGGAAACGCCAAAGCAAACTTATTTTAAAAATTAGGAGGAACTAACAAATGGAAAAACGAGTTTTTGGTTCGAAAAATCAAATTTTAGCTGATGTAAGTAATTATAAGAGCTTATCAGTGGTAGTTGGATCTGCAGGAGTTACAGCAACAAATGGACAAGGAAAAAAATATATTCCAGCTGGTACGCCAGTCGGTGGTGGTAATCCTTTCACCAACGAGCAAGCAGTTGTAACAGTAACTAACACCACAGAAGCAGCTAAAGACACAAAAGGCGTCTTATTGCATGACGCTGTATTCGATACAGGTTCTACGACTGCTAATGGTACATTACTATACTTCGGTACAGTCAACGAATTCCGTTTAGAAGATACTTTAACAATTGTAGATGAAGCAAAAGAAGCGTTAGACGGCAAAGTTTACTTTGTTAAACGCAATAAATAAGGAGGAACCGAAGAATGAAAGTGAAAATCCATAAAGAAACATTAATGAAAATGAATTTACAGTACTTTGCAACGCTTAATATCTTTGACCTAGTGCAAGCACCAAACATTGCTACTTATTGGGCAGAACGAGCGAATGAGCAACAGCCTTATCTTGGTGAAGAGTTGTTCCCTGCTGATAAACAACTAGGTATGAAGTTGTCTTGGTTGAAAGGTAAGACTGGCTCACCTGTTGCTTTGCGCCCATCTGGATTAGATGCTGATGTTATTCCACGTGGACGTGCCGGATTTGAAGAATTGATCCAAAAAATGATTTTCTTCAAAGAGTCTTATTACATTGATGAAGAGTTGCGTCAAGAATTGAATATGATCAACCAAACAAACAACCCTGCATATCGTGATGTAGTTGTGAATCGTGTATTTGATGATATTACAGATTTGTTGCGTGGTGCTGCAGTACGTCGTGAAATCATGCGTATGCAACTATTAACCACTGGAGCAATCACAATCCAAGAAAATGGACAAGATCATGTAATCAAATATGACTTACCTGAAAACCACATGGGGAATGCTGATGTTGCATGGAGTGATGTGGCGAATGCTGACCCAGTAGAAGATATCGATAAAGCTATTTCTGTATTGAAAGAAGAAGGCGTGAATCCAGCTCGTGCCATTATGAATAGCAAGACTTTCCGCTATTTACGTCAAAATGCAGCGATCAAAGCGACTATTTTAGGAAACAATGCCAATGCTCAAGCGGCTAAATTGTCGAAACAAGCTTTGTTGGATTACATTTCAGAAGAGTTTAACCTAGAGATCGTTATTTACGATAAAGTTTACACTGATTCAAATGGTACGAATAAATTTATCCCAGATAATACGTTTGTTTTATTGCCAGCTCAAACATTGGGCAAAACATGGTTTGGTACTACTCCAGAAGAATCTGACTTGATGTCTAGTCCGAATGTAGCAAATGTATCAGTTGTCGATACTGGTGTTGCTGTTACGACTATGAAGAAAGCTGATCCAGTAAATGTTGAGACAAAAGTTTCTATGATCTCGCTTCCTTCTTTTGAGCAAGCAAATGCTGTGTACATTCTTGAAACAATTCCGAAAGGGTAAGGTGATTTAGTATGGCCAAGTATAAAGTAGTTAAAGTTTTCAAAGACGTTCACACGAAAGAAACTTACAAATTGGACCAAGAAGTTGATTTGACGAAAGAACGATTTGAGGAAATCGAGAAGAATCTTGAAGCTTCTGGCGGTGGATTCTTGGTACCGATTGAAACTGATGATAAACAAGAAAAAAAATCAACGAAATCATCTAAAAAGAAAGGTTAGTCACTCGGCTAGCCTTTTTATTTTTGAAAGGAGGCAGTCATGAACGAAACCTTAGAAGAAGTGAAACGGTCGCTCGAAGTTGATAACGAAGAACTGGATAAGCAACTTGCTGACTTTATCAAGCGAATTTCAAGCCAGTTATGTGTGCGTTTGGGCTTCTTAGAAAGCGTTCCTGCAGCTTTAAACTATATCGTAGTTGAATGTACGATCAAGCGATTTAACCGCAAAGGTAACGAGGGGATGAGCTCGTATGGTCAAGAGGGTGAGTCAATCTCCTATGGAAAACTTTTAGATGAGTTTGAAGATGACATATCAGCATACAAAGAGAAGCAAAGGGAGAATAGCGTTCCCCGTAGAGGAGTGGCTAGATTCTTATGAGATATGACACAGAAGTAACTTTCGTTGTCGAAAAAGATGGCTTTTATGATCCTGAATTGGGCGAACATGTCGAACCAACTTTAGTAAAAACAGTCAAACTAGGTAATGTTACCGATTTAGGAACTGACCGATCAAAGACTTTGTTTGGAGATATCAAACAAGGCGCTAAAGTCATTCGCTTGCTTAGACCTTATACAAAAGAATGGGATTACGTTTTAATCTTCAACAAGCTAAGAAGAAAAACGGAGAAGTTCGAGATTATCACTGAGCGTAACCTTCGATTGAAAAATACTTTTATCGTTCAGGAGGTGGTTTTTGGTGGTTAGGAAGAATGTATCACTTAAAGGTGTTAGCGAGCTAACTAAAAAACTAAAGGCTAATACGAATTTAAAAGATGTAAGGCAGGTTGTTAAGCAGAATACAACGGAACTGACACAAGGAGCGCAGCGTAAAGCGCCAGTTGATACCGGTAACTTGAGACGATCGATCAACATGGATTTGAGTGATGGTGGTTTAACAGGGAAGGTGAAGCCAACCGCTGATTATGCACCTTATTTGGAATACGGCACAAGGTTTCAGTCGGCTCAACCATTCATGCGACCAGCTTTCAATAAACAGAAGGCGAAGTTTAAATCAGATATGGATAAGTTGGTGGAGTAGATGAAGACAAGAGAACAATCAATCTTTGATGAAATGTTCAAACGCTCGCTTGCATTGGGTTACCCGACCTATGATTACAAGCCAGCAAGCTCTGCAAGCTATCCTTTTGTTGAATTCGAAGATACTCAAACGCTTCACTCTACTACCAAATCTCATGTCTTGGGAAATGTCGTGATTGTCATTTCTGTATGGGGTTTGCACACAAAGCGAAAACAGGTGTCTGAGATGGCGTCTGCTTTGTTTGAACAAGCGATGCAAGTGAACGCATCTGACGTTTATTCTTGGGCGTTAGACACCAATGCAAGCGACATACAGACAGTAACAGATACAAGCACAAACACACCGCTCAAACGAGCGATTATTGAAATTAATTTTAGATGTATAGGAGGAATTTAAATGGCGCTAAAAAAAGGAATTGATGTTGTCCTTTTGTATCGACTTTTGGATAAGCAATCAGAAGAAGATGCAAAAATTGTAACATATCAAACTGAACATACACTTGGAATGTCTCGAAGTACTGATGCAACGGAAACAAAAGATGGAACTGCGCAAAATATTGGAGCAATCGAATATGCTTTTAGTTCGACTGCTTTATATGAACGAGATAGCAAAACAATCAAGATGCTTTATGACGCTTTTATGCAAAATAAAGAAGTTGAAGTTTGGGCTATTGATAAATTAGATCCTCAAAAAGGGGACACAGGTAAATTCGCAGCTAAATACTTCCAAGTATTTATTTCAAATTATGAAGAATCGGCAGCTGCTGAAGACAATGTTGAAGTAAGTATCGAATACGCTGTTCAAATGGTCCATCAAGATGGATACGCAACACTTACTACTGAACAACAAAATGCAGTGCAATATGCATTTACAGACACAAAAAAACAAACACCAGAAGGCTAGGCACTCTTAATTGAGTGCTTTTATTTTTAGGAGGATGAATAAATGGAATTAACGATTAACGGAAAAGAATACAAGTTTATTTTTGGATTTGGTTTTATCCAAGAAATGAACCGTAGATATTCAGTGGTAGAGCAAGGTATGACAATGAAGCTGGGGCTAGATTCTACTTTAATCAATTTCTTTAATGAGGAAATCGAAACACTGATTGAAATGTTAAAAGTAGCAAACGCAACAGAGTCACCACGAGTAGCTGAAAAAGATTTGATTGCCTTGGTTGGTGAAATGGGCTCAGAAAAATTATTCGATCTAGTTCTTGATGAACTAAAAAAGTCGGAATTTACAAAGAAAAAGACAACAACGTTCGAAAACAAAATCAAAAACAGCAAATAGAAGAAGATTTTTACACAACTGTCCAAATAAATTGTCTACGTTATCTTGGGATTTCTGACTTTCTAGACATCGATCGAATGACAATGACGGAATATGAAACAAGGCTTATTGCCTATCGTCTTAAGAGGTTAGATGAACAAGAGCTTATACATTACCAAGCATGGGCGAATAAGCAAGTCAAAGCTACTAAAAAACGGGGTAAATACGAGGTTCCTTTCTTTGATACCTTTGAAAAATTCTTTAACAAAGAAAAGCTTGAAAACAAAATCTTGGGCAAGGATGAAAAAACACCTAGATTTGTAAACTCCTGAGGAAAGGAGGAAAACTATGGAATCATTTACAGTCGAAGCAATCCTCTCAGCAGTCGATAAAAATTTTACATCTACAATGAAGGACGCAGACAACTCGATGGGCGGTCTTAACGATAACACCAAGAAAACGAATACTTCCATCCTCGACATCGCAAAAGGTGTCGGGGTTTTTAAATTGGTCGATTCGGCAATAGGAGTTGTTACAAACTCATTAGGTGGAGCCATTGATCGTTTCGATACATTGAAACAGTATCCAAACATAATGCGGCAACTGGGATATTCAACTGACGAAGTGGACCAATCCATGACTAAATTAACTGAAGGAATCGACGGTTTGCCAACTACGTTAGACGATATTGTAAAAAATGCACAAAGTTTAACGATGACCACTGGAGATTTAGACAAAGGGACAGAATCGGCAATCGCTTTAAACAATGCGTTCTTGGCCAGTGGTGCAAGTTCTGCAGAAGCAAGCAGAGGTCTAACTCAATACACCCAAATGTTGGCTAAGGGCAAGGTGGACATGCAATCCTGGAACTCTTTAACCGATACTATGGGGCTGTCCTTAGAGCAAGTGGCAAACAGCTTCGGTTTGACAGGTGCGGCTGCAAAAAATGATTTGTACGATGCGTTAAAAGAAGGAACGATAACATTCGATCAGTTCAACGATAAGATGATTGAAATGTATGGCATTGGGACCGAAGGCGCTGAGTTGGCTAAAGCTAACTCTAAAGGTGTTGCGACTTCAATTGAAAACTTAAAAACAGCAGTAAAAAACGGAATCGCTGGTATCTTAGAAGAAATCAACCTGTTGTTAGGTGGAAGCGAGGATTTCAACGCCATTGCCGCTACGATAGACAAAGCAAAACCAGTAATAACTAATGCGTTTATAGCCATTAGGGAAGCCATTCCACCGGTTATAGAAGTTATAAAACAGCTAACCAATATTCTCAAACCCCTTATGCCCTTGATGGTTGCAGTGGGAGCGGGGTTATTAGCGATGAAGGGATACTTTATAGCTCTTCAGGTTATAGCAACAATAACCAAGATGGTTGGAATGCTTAATACAGCTCTTACTATTCTTTCAACAGTTGGACTAAAAACAACTATTGCTATGTTAGCAGGCTTTATGGGACCTGTAGGATGGATAATTGCAGCGATTAGTGCTTTAGTTGCAGCCTTTATTTATCTATGGAGTACTAGTGAAGGATTTAGGGATTTTTGGATCGGCTTGTGGGAGAGTATCAAGGAAATAGTTCGTTTTTCTGTAGAAGGAATTAAAAATATTTGGAATGGCATTTCAGAATGGTTCAAACAAGCTTGGAACGGGACGACTGAATGGTTTAGTGATCTATGGAATAGTATTAAGGATATTTCAGATAAAGCATGGACAACTATACAAAAAGCACCGGAAAACGCCGCAAATTTCGTCCGAGAAAAATGGAGTGAGCTAACTTCCTTTTTCACCGATTTATGGTCAGATATTACTCAATCGGCGTCTGAAGCATGGGAAAACATAAAGCAAAGCACCTTAAATATAGTTGATGGGATGATTTCCAGCATCAATAAACAATGGGATAACTTAAAAAATACAGCATCAAGTATTTGGAAAGCAATAGCTGATCAAATTAAAAGCGCGCTTGATTTTGTATTGAAATATATAGGGCCTTTTGTCTCAAACTTTTCTAAGGTATTTTCTAATATCATCGATGCAGTAAAGTCAATTTTTGCCGAAGTGAAAAATATCATCTTAAATGCTTTTGAAATTATCAAAGCATTGATTGCTGCACCATTGCTTTTCATTATCAACTTAATTACTGGCGACTTTCAGCAAATGAAAGATGACTTAGACATGATATGGGGAACACTGGTCGAATCGGTACAAAATATTTGGTTGTCGATAAAAAATATATTCACCGTATATATCGGGACCATCATAAATAGTGCATTACTATTGTGGGATGGATTCAAACAATCGGTGATTAACATCTGGACTGAGGTTTCTAATCAAGCAAATATTATCTGGAATCAAGTGAAGTCATTCTTCGCTAATTTATGGATAACCATAAAAGACAATGCCGTACAAATGTGGACAGGGCTGAAGCAATCGATTGTTCAAACTTGGGAAGACACTAAAAATAGTGCAATTGAGATCTGGACAAATCTAAAAATATGGTTCTTTGAAACGATTGATACCATCGTCCAAACAATTATTAATAGCTGGACTGGACTAAAACAAGGCACAATTGATTTGTTCAATAATACAGTCCAAGGGGCAAAAGATATCTGGAGTTCCTTTAAAGAGTGGATAAGTAACTTAGTGACGCAGACAAAGGATGGCGTTGTCCAAGGTTGGGAAAATCTAAAACAAGGGACCATCAACATATTTAATCTTATGGTCAATGGTGTCCAAGAAATCTGGGATAGACTTGTAAATGCTGTTAACGATACCGTTGGAAAAGTTACTGGATTGTTTGACACGCTTAAAGAAATAAATCTGTGGGAAGCTGGAAAAGCAATCATGGATAGCTTTCTAGAAGGGCTACAGAATGCTTGGAAAGCAGTTCAAGATTTTGTTGGCGGAATTGGTGATTGGATTCGAGAAAACAAAGGACCGATACAGTATGATAGAAAACTTTTGATTCCGGCGGGTAATGCGATAATGGAAGGTTTAAACAAAGGTCTCACATCGGGATTTGATGAAGTCCAAAGTACTGTTGAAAGTATGGCTAGTATTATTACGGATACTTTTGATAATTCACCGGAGATTGATTTAGCTTCCAACCTGCAAAAAGCCAATAGTAGTATCTCCACTCATGTCGAACATAATGTGAATATGGGTGGTTCAACTAAACCGGCGATATTTAATGTTAATTTAGGTAAACAATCATTCCGTCATTTTGTCGATGATATCGCGCAAGCGATGGGCGAAGGTGCAGAAATTAATTTAGAATTTTAGGAGGGAAATATGGAAAATTGGGAGAATAAGATGTATGGATTTAATGATACAACGATTAACCGAGAAAATCCTAACCGCTTCCTTCCTACCTCTGCAATGATGTATGACGGAATGTACTTAGAAGATCTTGTGGAAGGGTATCAAACACTAAAGGTTGAAGGGAGAGAGATGTTGTCTCTAGAACTTGAGCAACAAGGAATCCAAATCGGCTCAATTATAACGAATCAATCATTACCATCTAGGACAATCTCTGTTACGTATAGGTTAGTAGATAACAACCCAGAAAAGCTGCAATTCAAATTCAAAGATTTATTGAATTTTTTGTTTCGGACAAAGGATGTAGAGATCAGATTTCGAGATGAATGTGATTATTACTACTATGGTCGTTACGCAACGGCAGATAAAGTTGCAGGTGATTCTAATTCCATTATATCTACTTTTACCATCTATTGCGCAGATCCGTTAAAGTACACACGAGAAGTTGTAACGGATGGTTATATTGGAAATACGATGCGATTTCCAATAACGCCAACCAAGATAAAGGTTACTTTAGAAAAGAATAATGCTATAAGAATTACAAATGGGGAACAAACAATTAGTGTGACTAATGCAGCGATAAAACCAGGAGATCAATTAGTATTTGATTTTGCGGATGAAAAACTAATGGTTAACGATGAAGACTGGACATCTGTCATTGATTTAGAATCTGATTTTGAGAATTTTGTTTTGCGACAAGGTCAAAAAGTTGTCTGCAACAATGGAAAACTTAAAGTTTTTTACAGGGGGGCGACAATTTGAGCGAAACAGTCTATTTTTTTGATCATCTACAAAAAATGATTAAAAGAAAAAACAAAAATAAACTAATTGAAGTCACTCAAGAAAAGGAAATAACGAAGGATCAAAGTGAGCTAATGAAAGACGTTCTATATGTAACAGTGGCTTACGATAAAGAAATTGAAGATGCTCGTTTTATGGCGGTTCGTGAAAGCAAATCGTCATTTTCGTTGTATCGAATAATTAAAACAAATGATCCGAAGGAAATGTTGGAATTCACGGGGATTGGGTTTGCTCCTGATGAGCTAGATGGCTATATTATCAGAGATATTAGGCCAAGTGGACAGCCAGTATCCTTGTTGCTAAATCGGTTAATGGAATTTACTGATAATAATTGGCGTGTTGAATATGTAGCCCCCACATTACCAGTAATCACTACCAATTTTTACTACGTTTCTGTGCGAGAGGCTTTGAAAGAACTACAAACATTCGGAATGGAATTTTCTTTTCGTTGTTCTCTAAGCTCACACGGAATTAAAGATAAATGGATTGAAGCGCATAAGCAAATAGGCAAGCATTCGAATATGCGGTTTACTTATGGAAGTAAAGCACTCTCTGTTGTAAAAGAAGTTGACAGAAGCTCAATTGCGACTTCTATTATTGGCAGAGGACGTGGAGAAGAAGTCGGCGATGGTTATGGTCGAAGAATCGAATTTGCGGACATAGAATGGAAAAAATCAAATGGCGCAC
Organism: Enterococcus mundtii; assembly: GCF_013394305.1. Taxonomy (NCBI): domain Bacteria; kingdom Bacillati; phylum Bacillota; class Bacilli; order Lactobacillales; family Enterococcaceae; genus Enterococcus; species Enterococcus mundtii. The sequence continues at coordinate 1,818,274 of NZ_AP019810.1, forward strand.
CTTTAGACAAACCGTTAGGAGAAAATTGGATTGAAGATCCGGAAGCAACAGTAAAATTTGGTATTCCACAGCCTGATGGAACGATGAGGAAACGAGAAACAGTAGTGATTTTCGATGATATTGAAGATCCAACAGAGCTACTACAAAAAACTTATGAGACATTGGAGGATGCTTCTAGACCTTTGGCCCAGTTTAAAGCTGAGGTGACAGGAAGTGATGTCATTGGAAATACAGTGACGATTCATAGACATGATCGTAATTATCACTATCGTACTAGAATCTTCAAAGTGAGAATTAACCGTTTGTCTGGCCAGACTTCAATCGAGTTGGGTGACAATTTAACCAAAGATGCACGCAGACAATCAGCGCAGATTTCGAACAGTATTTCTAATCTGGAATCAAATAAGATGACTTTCTACGAATCAACCGAAATTGGTAAATTTCAAGATGACATCATGCGTGGCGCAGGGAAAAACGGTGGTTCAATCCTTTTGATGAATGGTCAAGAAACTGGCAAATCAGATGGTAGAGAGCCTTATCAGATGGTTTTTATGAATGGTAAAAGTATTGATACATCTGACCATTTTTTAGTCATGAACTCAGATGGGATTGGTTTTATCGAAGGTGATTTCTGGACCGATGAATTCAAAACTGCATGGACGATTGCGGGTGTGTTTAATGCAAACTTTATTCAAGCAGGAAAAATTAGGGCAGATATCTTTGAAACTTCGTTCAACGGTGCTGGTGATCAATTGAGAATGGCTAATGGAATTATCCAAGCCATCAACAATGGCGCAAAAATTATGGAGTTGACGAAAGCTGGTATGCAATTCTGGAATGATTCGAAATCGTTGGGGAGTATAGGTACCCGCGGAGGTCGTTTAGGTGGTATAGCGTATCCTGATACAGGAGATTACTTAAAAGTTTCCCTTGATGATGGGGAAGCTATTCTCCTAATGAATAAGCAACCAAGTTCAACGAAAGGTGCTTCTGGAATTGCTATTGATAAAAACGGACAGATTCAATTTTCGGCCTCTGGTGATCTATGGATACAAGAAGGAATCTTTCACGGTAGAGAAGGAAGATTTGAAAAGCTATATATCGGAGGTAAAGAAGTCATACCAGGTGGTAGTGGTGGCGGGAATGGCGGTAGTTGGAATGGACAGTATCCACCAGAAATTACTTCGGATCGTGATAAACGCTATTGGCAAATTTGGGCGATGGCGATTGGCGCAGGTTTCACACAACAAGCCGCTGCTGCTCTTTTAGGGAACGCTCAGGGAGAATCTGATGCAAACCCTACTGCCGATGAAGGAAATGGTAAACCAGGATTCGGTTATGGCGTATGGCAGTGGACAGATAGTACAGGGGCGAGTAGTGGTCGTGTATATATGATCAATTTAATGACTCAAGCAGGAATCACTGAAAATCCTGATACAATCACTGCGCAATTTCAATTGTTAATGTGGCATGCACCAAACGGTCAATGGATTGCGACCAACGCCTATCCTTATACATGGACACAATTTATGGGCCTCACAGATATCGCAACCGCAACAAGAGCGTTCGAAAAGAACTTTGAACGACCATTAAATGATCACCCCGAAAGAGTCGGTTGGTCAACTAATTGGTACAACCGATTTAAAGATTTATCTATCCCACAATCAGCTGGATATATTACGCCAATTAGCGCACCAGTTCGAGTGACTAGTGAATTTGGTTGGCGTACAAGCCCTATCACCAATGCACAAGAATTCCATAATGGCATCGACTTAGTGAATAACAATCCGAATACACCTATCTTTGCTTCGAGTGAAGGAGAGGTCATTGTTGCGGGGGCAGAATATTTTAGTTGGTACGGTAATTATGTAGTCATCAGACACTCAGATGGTATTTACACGGGTTACGCCCATTTAAGTCGTGTAGACGTTTCTGTGGGGCAAAAGGTTTCGCAAGGACAACAATTAGGATTGATGGGAACAACTGGTCCGTCTACAGGAGAACATCTTCATTTTCAATTTATGGATGAATTTTATCCCTCGTCAAACGCTCGATTCCATAATCCGCGTAATTATATTGATTTTTGAGGAGGACACACATGGCAGAGACAAAACATAAACTAATTTTATCTACAACAGAATCGAACTACGGGATTAATCTAATCCGCATACGTCAAGGGGATGTGCAAACTCAAAAGCTAGTGGTAGAAATCGTTGAGCATAGTACGTTAAAAACATTCGATGGCCTAGTGCCGTTTTTCATTAATACAACAAAATTCAGCGAGAACCAACCGGTTGAACAAAAAGTTCAAGAATACAGTCCGTCACAAGCAAGGCTGGTTTACACGTTAAGCGAACCGGACTGGCAATGGGGAGGTGAAAACACCGCTCATTTTAGTTTTCGCTCATTAAATGGGGATGGGACGTGGAGTGAGCAATTCAGCACGCAAGATTTTACTTATCGTGTGATTTCTGGAATAACTAGAAGCAATCTTCGGGATTCAGGTTACGTTTGGACTTTTGAAGATCTTCTAAGAAAGTTTAGAGACTACATGAGTCAAGGAGAAAAGGATTGGGAACGATGGATTGAAGCCAATCGAGAGATACTGGAGAGCGTGGATCCTGGCGGGACGATCATTACTATTCTGAATGATGCTAAAGGTGATTATGACAGTTTATCAGCTCGTTTAGAGGAGATACAGTACAAGATGTTCTCAGTTCCAACAGGAAGTGATCAAGTCCTTAGCGGATTAGCCGATAATCGCTTCAATCTTCTTACCGGGGAATACGACAAAATTATTCCCTCGAGATTAGAAACAGTGATTAGAAATGTAAATCCTAAACATTTCAATGTGGCGTTTATTACTGATACACATGTCGAAAAACAAGCTTTAAGTATTGAAGGAATTGATCCGAAAAATTTCGAACTGGCAAGACGCTGGAATAGTATTCGACGCTTTCAAGAATTGGGGAAGGTGTGTGATGTATCTGTTTATGGTGGAGATAATGCGAATTGTCATAGTGGACGAATTCATATTCAAGGGGATGTAACAATCCCTGAAGGAAGGACGCATGCACTATCTCTACAGAAACGATTTGTCGCTTTAGCGACGGTAGGAAAAAAGAATGTGATGTTGTGTCGAGGGAATCATGACACCGGAAAAATTCCTTATGCTTGGTACGGGCACAACCCACAAACTTGTTTAAATGGTGCGGATATGAAGAAATTGTATAACGGCACTTATGGCGGAAAAATTTTTGAAGAGAAAGGTGTTGCCATCTATCGTATCGACACGGATGATTATAGCGATGCGTTAGATGGAGAGGGAAATTATATTGAATTCTCTGGTGCTATTCAAAATGGAGCAGTAGGGAAAATCAGTGGCGCTCAGCTAAAAGATTTAGGAGAATTTTTGTTGCATTTAGACCGTAGGCATCATGTGTTACTAGTTGGACATATTCCTTTAGAAAATTCTGCGACGGGGGTTTGGAATACAGATGCCTTGCAACAGTTATTAGATGGGTTTAAGCAGGGGAGCGCTGTCACTATTGATTACGATCAATTGAAAGGGGAGCCAGTTCCTGGTTATACAGGACGGCAAACATTTGATTTTAGTCAAGGAAAGGAGAGCTGTGGCGGGACAATTATTGGTTATGTTTGCGGACATTGGCACTATGACACAGCGAGGGATTTAGGAACGACAAAAATAATTGTTTGCACTTGTGCCTTTTCTTCAGATGAGACTGTTTCACCTGAAGATTATTCTGCTTTTTGCCATATAGCTATCGATAAAGATAATCGTAGACTTCGAATAAAGGGAGTAGGTCGATCGACCGATCGAACATTTACGTATTAGGAGGTGAATTTTATGGAATTGACAGACAAGCAAAGAGACAAAGCCATTTTATTTATTTTAGAACAGCTAGCGATCCACCTAGATGGAGATGAGCAAAATCCACATGCAATTGCGACGGAAATGGGGGCAGGGTTAGCTTCCCCAGAAATTGTTTCCTTAGCAAGGGGGCATTTAATTAAAGATAATTACATCGATTTGAAATACCCCTTCTTTGATTTACCCTTCGGTCGATATGCAACAGTATGGAATGGTAGTGGTGGCTGGGATAGCATTGATACGCCCGATACAGTTAGCAAAGGGGACTTAATTCAGCTACATGTATTAGGTGAACATGCAGCTAGAAAAGTTTTTTTGGTGATATCAGTTACCAATGGATCTATTTGGTACATGAACACAAGCGAAGTTGGCGGTGGAGGCAATTACAATTCGACTGTATGGAAGAATATTAGACAAACGACGATTCTTTGGAAGGGTGAAGCTGGCATAAATGACGATATGAGACTTGTCGAGAGTACAAGGCGGTTTAGGACGCTAAAAGTAACTGTCTCAGGAATCATCGGACAGACAGTTGAGATTCCCGCTGTTGATAACCCAGTCCTATCACTTGCAACGGTGGCGAACACAGCAAACGAAGCCTATACCGTGCGAATTAATTTGACCGATATGCAAAATCAACGGGTATTAAGAATGACAAAGTGTCGTTTAGTAACGTTTCGACCGACTGGTAATCCAACATTTACTGATGATACAGGTTTTAAAATCACTTCTATTGAAGGAATCTATTAAAATTAAGGACGGTGAGTAGATGGCGAGAAAAATAGGAAAAGTGATTGTTCCAACAAAGCCTGTCAGCAGGGCTACCGAAGTTACTGGTTTTACGTTCAAGTCATACGATAAGAATGCTGGTGTACTAAGATTTGAAATCAAGAATCAAGATGGAAGTCCAACAGATTTGCTTGGTGCAACTGTACGACTTTTTATGTACATTTATCAAGGGGTAGAAAAAAAAGAGTTCCCGATTTTTGAAAATCAAATCATTACCGAAAGCTATATGCAAGGTATTGTTAAGTATCCTATTCCCGACATGTTGCTTTCTTACGAAGGGAAAGTGGATGCGAACATTTACATTGATTTTCCTGATGGTAGTCATACGGATAATTTAGCTTTTACGTTTAATATTGAAAAATCTGTTATTGATGGCGATGTTCAATTGAATGGGGAATATTACTTCAAAGATTTCAAACAATTACTTGAAGGCGTGGAACAAGAAGCAACTGATGCAGTAAATACAGCATTGGAAAATGTAGATAAAACGATTCAAACTGCAAATGAAAAAATTAATAATTTTGTCACGCGAGCTACTGAGGATATTGAAGAAACTGTGGAAGAAGTCACAGTGCAACTTCAAGAAACTAAAGATGACATGGACAAAATCTCTAAAAACACTGCTTCTTTACAAGAAGGCTTAACTGTACTAGAAGGAAAGATGAATGAAACTAACCAACAACTCGGTGACTTAGGTAATCTAAAACGGATGTACTCAAACAGTATTGATTTTGGGGACTATGACTATTCTGGTAATCCTAACTTATTACCGCCTGTTAGTGCTCAGAACTTCACCCTAGGAACTGGAGGGACAGCTACAGATGGCGATGAAGGAGAAATTATATTCACATTAGATGGATCAAATACCTTTATCCGACATAATACTACCCTGAGAATGCCTGCGGTTTTACCAGGGGAAACCTATACTATTAGTGCAGAAATCAAGTTTCACTCTGATATCGTAGGTGATGTTAGCAACCTGAGATTTACACTTAATTACCTACCTGGTGGAGCAGTATCTTTAGAAACGGCAAGACCTATTGCAGATACTAGTCGTGATAAGTGGATACAAATCTCACGTACTCAAATCCCCAATTTTTCAACAACACCACCTACCCAATGGTATCTAGCACTGCAAGACGTTGTAACAGCAAATCGAATCACTGGTACGATTTCGCTTAGAAAATTAAAAATAGAAAAAGGTTCTACAGTTACACCGATACAACCTAATTTATTACTAGCACCTTATGAGATTAGTAAAGTAACACTCAAACCTAATTTAGCGGACAAGTCAAAGATTTTTCCTATTACGAATAGTAACTACCTTGTTTACGATAGTAGGCGAGAAGGGCGATGGGAACTTGGAAAAACTTACACAATAAGCATAAAAGGTACGAAACCTAATGTTCAACGTTTTGACATTTATCTTGGAGCTGGGACGATTAGAGTTGGTGATATGAAGCCAGTTGAAGGTTTGTCTGACATATGGCAAATAACATTTACTATAACAGAAGCAAATGTCAATGCAGGGGCAGTTGATATTTTACGAGTCTATCAACATCCGTCTGCTTCGGTGGGGAGCTGTGTAATTGAATGGCTAAAACTCGAAGAAGGCGCTACAGCAACACCAAATATTTTACAATACAAGTACTTTGGTGAAGGTTTGAAAGACAGTAATAATCCATACGACTATAGCTGGGATGTTACACCCGAGTACACTGAAACTGAATTGAACGACTCTGTAACACTTTCGGATCCGCAAGAAATTCCTGCTTTGAAAAACTTTACAGGCGGTTTACAGACTGAAGGTAAAGAAGTGGCAACTAAAGAAGATACGAGAGAAATAACTTACTCCGGAACAGCAACAGTACCTACCAATCTTACAAATAATATAAGTGAGATTGTCTACGTATTTAGACGAAAAGGATCTATAGTGACATTTTTTGCTCGAGTAAATGTCACGAGTGCAAACGAGCTAACCAGTTTACCAAATATATTGGCATTGCGAAACGGCTTTAAGATGTCACAAGAAATCTCTACTGGCGTTCGAATGGTTCCGATTGATGTTCAACCACTGTATCTACATGAAACTAATCGTAGGGATTGCGCTGCTTTAGTCGAAGGAACAAACCTGCGTTTTGGTTCGCTTAGAGGAGGAAATCATTATCTAAGCGGTGTTTGGCTAACTGATGATGATTGGCCAGAAAATTAGAAAGGAGGAAATATAGTGAAAAAGATCTGGAAGTATGGAAGAACTGGCGGAGAATATGCTGGTGAAGTAGTAGATGACTTACTTGTAACAGTGCCGTTTACGGAGGTTGCGCCACTTGAAGGAACACGTGAAGATGGCGAGCCTTTATCGATTGAGGACCAAACATTTGATCCAAAAGAAAATCGTTGGATTGTCTTAACGAATGTTTTAGATCATAACAAACTAAATAATTTAGAAGCAATGTACCATGTTTTAGAGTCAGAGAATGACAACCTAAAGCATTTAAATAGTAAATTGATGCTTAATGACGTAGTGATTAAGCAAGACAATACGGCTTTAAAAGAAAAAGCAGATAGTTTAGCTCAAATAAACTCGAAAACAATGCTTGCTGTAAATCAATGCACACAAGACATTACAAATATAAAAGAGCAATTGAATCCTGAAACCGAAGGAGGAGAAGAGAATGTTTAGTTTTGATGACGTGAAAATGATGTACGATTGGGGTTGTTTCACTGATGAACAAGTTCGACAATTTGTTCCGTTGTGTATTACAGATGATGAAGCAGATAGAATTGTAAATAAAGAAAGTTAGAAAGGCGTACTCAAAGGAGTGCGCTTTTTGTGTGTAATAAATAGAGAGAAGGGTGGAAACATGGTGATTATTGATAATTTGGTTTTGTTATCAGAGTTTAAGAATTTAGTTAGCAATGTCTATATTCAAATTTTTGTCTGGATTGTTATTGCAGATATTATTACAGGTATTTGTAAAGGAATAGCTGGAAAAGAAGCGAATAGTACAAAGGGGTTAATGGGTGTAGTGAAGCACTTATTAGTGGTTGGGCTTGTTCTGGTTGCTTATCCATATCTGAAAATAATGAATTTCGAAGGTGTCGCAACAGCATTCGTTATATCTTATATAGCTGTTTACGGTATCTCGGTCATTGAAAATTTGGGACAGTTAGGGATTCCAGTTCCTGACTTTGTAAAAGCTCGATTCATTAAGTTAAAAGATTCTACTGAACAACAAGGAAATGGAGAACCAAAAAGAGGGGAAGAAAACAATGCGGAATAAAGAAAAATTTATCGCTGACTACAACGAAGTAGTTAAACCAGAATTTCAATACAACGAAAATGTTATTGAAGACGCTGCGCATACTTTGAATCATTCGACCGAACCTAAACTAACGATTACTGCTGAATTCACTAAGACAGATAAAGATGAAATATTTTTATTTGAGCAGAAGGAACGCCCTAAAACGGACAATCCAGAAGAGATGATTTCAGATTGGTTCTACGTAGGAAGAGGTGGCGAATAATGACAATTAGATCAAATGGTGGCGGTCACGGCGGACGACAAAGCGGGAGCAACTGGATGGATCCAGGAGCAGTTGGAAATGGTAGACGTGAAGCGGATGTAGTTCGTACGATTACACAAAAGATGCAAGCAATCGCTTCAGTAGCGAATACAAGCGATCAATCAGCAACTAATGTGAATCAAAATTTACAGAATCAAGTGAACATGATGAATAATGCTGGTAGTGGTTGGGCGATCACGAACCACCTGAATGCGTTCAATGGACAAGCAACTGGTGCAGAAGTTTGGTATTGGGCAGGAAATGAAGAAGCACGAAAAAAAGCTGCCGAAGTATCCGCTGCAATTGCAAAAGCGTTAGGTATTGTGGATAGAGGAGCGAAAGCAACGACTAGTTTATTCGTTCATAGAAACACGAATAGTGGTGTAAATGTGTTATTAATCGAGTGGTGCTTTATCGATAATGAAAATGACATGCGCCGGTTAGATCAGAATATGGATCAAGCAATCCGTGCGGTGATGAGTGTGCTTGGCTACAATTCGAGTTGTGGTAATTCAAATACCGGTTCAAGCAATGCAACTAATTCAAAATTTAAAACGCATGATGAACTAGTTGCCGCCAGTGCGCCAGTTAGACAAGGAAATGCGATTGCCAAGCTTGATAAGTTCAACGTGTTCGAAAAAGGAAAGGCGCGTGTCGCTGGCTGGTTAGTACCTAACTCACCACGAGGACCAATCGGAGCAAGAGCATGGGTTTTGATCATGGAGCATGGCACGACTAATGAATTGACTAGATACGAGTCTAAGGGTATTTCACGGCCTGATGTCAAGAAGGCTTACGGTTATCAAGGTGGAGATGCGCTAGGGTTTGATGTAACTTTCAATACTGACTGGTTAAAAGGTAAGAAGATCGATATTATCTTACGAAGAGCAAATCGAGCGAAAGGTGAAGGTGTAGTCAACGATGTTCGTATCTCAGATATTTTCTTAACACTATAAAAAATAGCCCCTCCTTGAGGGGCATTACATAAACAAATTATACACTTCCAAGAATAAAGCCCTTGTGTTAAAATTTAACTTGTTATTTTAGGAGGTTAAACTTATGGGGATGGAGAAAGTCTTGATCGCTGATTTAGATTTTGGCAAAGCAGATGGGAAGAAAGAATCTAGAAAGATGAACTTTGAGAGTTTATTTTATGATGGTGATGGTTATTATCAAAGATTATGTGAAGATGACGTTTATTTAGTCACTGGTAGAAAAGGAACGGGTAAGTCTTTATTAACTAGATATTTTAAGAAAGTAAAAGAAAAAACTTCATTTAATTACTGTGAAATTATAGAAACAAATAAATTTATGCGTAAAAAGCTAAAAACATTCAATTACGAAAAAATCCAAAATCAAGAAATGACAACGTTTTGGAGATATGTTTTTTTTACAGAATTTGGTAGGATGATTAATAGTAAAAATAAATATCTTTTATATGATATGTCAACAATGGAAGAAAAAAAATTTACTACAGTAGCTATCAAGGAAGAAGATGTGGAAGAATTGAATGGAAAAATTAGTGCAGGTCTTTCGGCTCTAAATGCTTCAATTTCTATCACAGAAGGAAAAAAAGTAACTAAGGAGCTAACACCCGAACCATATTATGAAAAAATTGATACTTTAGCCGAATTAGTGATTGAATATATGAATAAAACAAATACTAGTTTCTATTTGATATTTGATGATATTGATGAATTGGAGAATATGTGTAATTCAAGAGAAGAATTCATAAATCTAGCTAAATCTTTTTTACAAGCTTTAGAAGAGCTCAATGATGAGTTATATGAAAATGATACGCAATCTAAGATTATTTCGACTTTTCGAACAGATATTTTAGATGAGTTGAATGAAAAATCTAATAATTTAAATAGAAGTATGTACGATAGTACTATAAAAATAGATTGGTATTCTAGTTTAGTTAAAAATAGCCCTGATCAGACTCCCCTTATTAAAATGCTATTACACAAAATAAGAAATTCCAATATAGACATTTTAAAAAATTATGATGATTCAGAGCTGTATACGCATTTCTTTCCTAACGACAAAGATGGTGTAAATAATCATGCAGAATATCTTTTACGCCATAGTTTCGGAAGACCTAGAGATATTATTATTTTTCTACAAACGTACCAAAATTTATATGGTAAAGAACAGGTATTTGATTATTCAAAATTTGATTTATGTAAGAAAAGCTACTCATCATGGTTATTCGCTGAAATAAAAAATGAAATAAATATTTCAGCAAACAGAGAAGAAATTAATTTGGGGATTGAAGTAGTCAAGCAAAATCAAAAAAGAAAATTTAAATTTAAAAATTTTGAAAATAAATATAATGAATTAAAGAAATCGAATAATAACATACTTTTATCTGCAGAGGATGTAGCTACAGAATTGTATACTTTAGGTATAGTTGGAAATGTTTCCTATAGAAAAAATAATAATAATAGATACTGGTTTTCCTATAGAGATGGTTCATCACCAAAACCAGATTTTAACAAAGATTTCATAGTACATTTTGGGTTACAGAATTACCTTTCATTATAAAACAAAAGCAGCAGAGAAATTCCCTGCTGCTGCGTCTAATACGCTATGTCTAAAAATCTAATATTTTTAGCTCACATTTGCTATTCTTAATTAAAGAATATCTATATACGTATGTTTTGTCAATAATATTGTTTAAAAATAAAGTGCTTATTTTATCCCATGCTGATTCAATTGGTAGTTTTTAGTATAGAATTGTAAGTTTAACAAAGGTTCGCTTAATCTCTGGCAATGTCTTTTTTTCGTTCTGCAATCAACTGTTCTAATTCTTGTAAATCTTCAAGAGTAGCTTACTTCCGAATAAATGATCGATATAAAGTATTTAGATGACTGTATTGACAATAGTAAAAAATCTTCGATAGTTATCGCATATTCATTATCACCCATTGCTAATCACAATCTAAGTTACTGCGATAATAGTTTTGTTGCCGCCATCTCTTTCTTAACGAATAAGCGAATAAATGGTGGTAATAATCTGTACCCTTAGCTCAGTTGGTCAGAGCAGACAGCTCATAACCGTCCGGTCGTAGGTTCGAATCCTACAGGGTACATAGTAAAAGACTCAGTCAATCATTCTTGGCTGAGATTTTTTATCAGTTGTATAAATTAGTCTAGATCCTCCAGCATAGCTTTGCTATTAATAAACAATTGAACTGGTAATCTTAATGGTGGTGGTCTTGATGTTAAGTGGGATGAATTTGCTTCGACAATGTCGAAAAGAAACAAAAAAACTCTGTTAGAGGGGAAGTACATAATTATTTAAATTTACATTGTGATGAACGAGATTTATACTCGTCCGTTTCAGTGTATTTTTTGTCCTCTTTTACTTCAGTTCTTGACTCGAAATAATATCCGTACGCTTTAGGTTCAGGTACGTAGTCGCTGCTGGTCGAACAATGAATGACGTTGCTGAATCTGGGTAATTCAGACTTAAAAAAAAGTTTTACATTTTTCAAAGAAAGTTTTCTAAATCCTTTCTCAAAAAATAAAAAATTAGTTCCTTTGGGATCTGCTATTGAAGTATATGCTAAACAATCTGGTTTTTCATGAGTAATCTGTTCGATTATATCAACTTCTTTTGAGTCTAGATCAATGTCGTTCTCAATTTTGTTTAAAATCTCAGCAAAACCTATTTCATTTCCATCAACAATAGTTAATGGTGATGGATCAGCAATAGTTGGAAAAGCACTAGAAGCATCATCATAGGCTTCAAATTGAATATAATCATCACCAGCACCATGCCTTTTTATTTCTTTAAAAGCTGTTTCAGGATCACTAGCCCAATAAGAAATTTTTTGTTTTGGAAATAATTTTGAATGTCTTCCTTTATTATCGTTTTCTCGTAAATTACCTCTATGTAATTTACTTACAGTTTTATTATAAACCCAGTCTTCCAAGAAAACTGAACGATAAAATGTAAAATCACTTGTTTTAAGTACAGGCAGGTAATGATGTTCATAAGTACTTGATAACAAAGAACGATTCTGAAAATTTCTAGTCATACTTAAGTTCCTCCAAGCTTTTGTATTCTAATATATTATAATCCTTTTATATAGGATAAAAAACTTATTTTTTTATTACGATAATTCGAAAACATGGGATCATGCTAGATCAATTAATTCCGGATTTATAAATAGACACTTCTTATAATCATATCGGCAATGTTCTATTTGTGTTAACGGAACATCTGTGACAATATCAAATAAAAAATATACGTTCATATTATTATTTGTCTTAGAAGCAGGTAGCATAAAATAGTTTTTCTTTGATTCGTATAAGTGGACTAACAGCTTGTTTTCGATAAGTTTAAAATCAATTTTGGAATTCCAGTATTTATATAGTTCTTTTTCGAATTTTTTCTTTGGATCATGAAAGAACCACAGCATTACATTTTTATGGATTATCATTTCTCTCCCCCTTGTTTGATTTTAAGAACTTACGTTCTTTTTGTAAAGCGAACAGGGGGTAAAGAAAAAAGCCTGCTGTGCAGACTTTATCAATTTTTATATACCTAATAATTCCTTTTTCTTGAAATCAAATTCTTCTTGAGTAAGAATTCCATCGTCTAATAACTCTTTGTATTTTCTTATTTCGTCAGTTGATGAAGTAGGTGATACTGCTTCTACAGATAATGCTAAATTTTGCTTAATGATAGATTCAATTTTAAGAACAGTTTCACGGAATTGCGGTTCTAAAGTTTTATAGGTAAAAGATTTAACTTTTGTTTTTGTAGAAATAAAACCAATTGTTTTTGTTTGACCATTTTTCATTTTTAAAATAACTTGCAACTTTTCAACATATTCTTTTCCTTTTTTGCCTTTTCCAATGACAGCGCCAGCAATAGCTCCTGCAGGACCAAAAAGTACTCCTCCGCCTATAGCGGTGCTTAACCCACTCTTTACAACTTGATTATTGTCTTCAATAATTTCAAAATCTACTATATCTTCGTATGCTAAAGCGGAGTTTGGTTTAAGAGATATTCCATTTTGAAACTTTAAGACTTTATTTATATCATCGAAATGTACTAAATTACCTACCTTCTCAGTAGGAGAATAGGCAGAAAATCTCTTTTCTCTATCTGAGGTAGATTTATTTTTTTCTCTAGATCCATCTAGATATTTTTGGTCCAAAGCGTACGCACTAGGTGACGTTCCAACTTCTTTTGTGAAAAATTTAAACTCCTGTTTTGTAAATTCTTCTTTTTGCACTGCTTTTTTTTTCAGAGTTTCAATATTGAATTCATTTTTTTTACCAAATAAACCCATACTCGTTCCTCATTTCATTAATTTTGTATCTATATTGTATCAGAAAAGAAAAAATTGTGCCTTTAAAAAAATCTGTAGTTAGACGACTTATACACGTACTTTTTGAGCAGGTGTTTTCTTGCTATAAATTGCCCCGCTTTTGCCCCGCCATTTTTTTATAATTATAATTTATTATATTTACTTGAATGCGTGAACGTTGTAAAATCAGCTAGTAGAGCTTATTATATATAAATATACTGGCGTGTTTTAGATTGACTTGATCACAACGAAAGTTGCTAGTTTTTTGAATCACCAGTAAAAAGATAAGAACAGGTGTTAGAACTGAAGTAGCCGTTATGCCTATCTTCTAAAACCAAATAAACGGCGTTTTATAAGTAACTTCTGCGGGTAATCAGCCATAAAGGAAGTGCTCAAATCCGAGAAATAAGCGTGAAAAACCGAAAATTTTTCTTCAAATTTTTGGGATTTCACGCTTATTTCTGAAGGAGCTACTTCACGTTGTTTACTCGGGCTTAGAAGGCACAAGAGGATCAAGCTTCTGTTGCTCGAAGTTGCATACGACGATTTTGTAGTTGTTCATTACTTGTTCTTTTATGAAACATAGAAAAATGAAAAGTGTAGGAGAAGCGTATGGTTGAGAAGAAAACATGGGTACATAGAACCATCCAAGTCGCACCACTCGTTGGATTAAGTATTTTTTTCATATTGATCATGTATGGCTATCGACATGGAATCTTTCAATCAGCAGATTCTTTGCAACAATTCATGCAACAGTTTGGGAGCTATGCGATCATTTTATTTATTCTTATCCAAATCATCCAAGTGATCATTCCGATTCTGCCAGGAGGGATTTCTTCTGTTGCAGGGATGTTGATGTTTGGAAATGTCTTTGGGTTGCTGTATAGTTGTATTGGCTTGATTATTGGTGAAGCAATCGGTTTTTTATTCGTGCGTTATTATGGTACGAGTTTTGTCCGTTTTATCTTATCACCAAAAAAATTCCAAAAATTTGAACAGCTAGTCATTGAAAAAACAAACAATATCAAAAAGGTATTGATCGTTACTTTACTTTTACCTTTTGCGCCAGATGATTTGATTTGTCTCGTCGCTGGATTGACGAAGCTTTCATTTAGAGAATACATGCAAATTGTTATTCTTTTAAAACCTTGGTCGGTCGCTGTATATAGTATGATCATGTTGTTTTTATTCCAGCAAGCACAAGGGCATTTTTAGTTCATTGAATGGAGGAAGTAAAATGTTGGAGAAAGTAGTAGTAACTGAGAAAGAACTCGATGAACTCGTGACAGTTATCCATGAAGTATGGCCCGAAGCCTTTACGCCGATTATCGGTCAAAAGCAAGTCGCTTATATGTTGGAGACGTATCAATCGAAAGAACAGATCGGAAAAGAATGTGCAGCAGGGGTCAACTATTTCTTATTGAAGTTAGAGGGAAAAACGATTGGCTATACTGCTTATGAAAAGATGGGTTCTTCGATCTATTTAAGTAAACTCTATATTCTTCGAGACGTACGAGGGAAAGGTTTGACCTCAGAAGTCTTTCGTTGGTACGAACAATTAGCAAAAGAAACAGAAGCACAGGAGATTTTCTTGCGTGTCAATCAAGGAAATCAACAAGCAATCGCAGTCTATCAACATCAGGGATTTGTCATTGAGGGAGAATTGATCAGCGATATCGGCGAAGGATTTCAAATGGTTGATTATAAAATGAAAAAAAGACTCGCATAAAATGGTAGCTTGTGTTAAAGTATACGTTATGCGACGGGTCGAGAAGATCTCTGAACGTTAGAGGTCTAATTGATTTTGGCGGCACATGATCCACCGATCACCTACCGGATGTAGGCGTGCTGGACAAGACTTTTGTGGAGAAGGACTTGTCTGTCTGATTCTTTCAGGCACCAGTGAGTGGCGAACAGAAATGTTCAGCACTCAAAAATAAGCAGGGATTCCCAAATTTGCTAGTCAAATTTTGTGGAGTTCCTGCTTTTTTGTCTATCGGTTGGCTGCGGATCAGTGGGCTGCTTTCACAACCTCTATAGGGTGTTGGCTGCTTTGCTCCTATGGTATAATCAGTTTTGTACCTACAGACATATGGGTATGCCTATAGAGATGATGCGTTGACATGACAAGTAACTCATGTTTAACACGTAAGGAGTTTTTATATGATTGATAATATCAAACGATTTGGGCGGAACTTTACCCAGACGACACCTTTTATTTTGAGTAATACGGTTATCTTGGTGCCGTATCTTTTATTTTTAAGTTTGAGTGATGGGAACCAATGGTTGTCGATTTTACCCTTCACTTTGTTCTATACCTTTCGAATGACAGGTCTGTTTTTAGTTAGTAGTATTCGCTTTGGTCTGGATAGTTATACCTTGTTGATGATTTCTTTATTGATGGGTGGCGCAGGTTCGTTGATCGGGATTTTTGGCGTCCTTTATTTCCCGCTGTATTATCTGTCAAGTGTACTTTTAGGACTAAGTGCGGCATGGCTGATCCCCACAAATATCACAGTGAATTACCATGAAAAACAACAGGGATTCACGAACATGTCAGCAAATAAATTTCCATTTGCGATCCTGTTGTTGCTTGTTTTGTTTCGGGTGATCGAGCTTCCCGGGTCGACGCAAGTCGTGATGACGTTAGCGTTATATACATTGTTCTACATTATGGCATACCATACGATCAGTCATTATCCTCGCTATGAATTGGATTTTAAAGAGATGAAGTCGAATGTGGTAGTGACCAAAGAGTTGCTTTTATTTATCGGCTTTTTCGTTTTGTTGTTTCTTTTGAGAAATGCTCGTTTGTTGATTGATCCTGCATTATTTGACGTAGCAATCTATGGATTTATGCTGTTGTTTCTATTTGCAGCTTTTTATCTTGGAAGGGCTAGAAAGCAGTGGAAATTACCTACTTGGTTAAATAGTTTTACTTTTCTGAATGGCATGTTAGGTAATTTTCTTTTTTTATTCGGGACACTTTATATCGGCCGCGTCTATGGTTTCGACTATTTAGGCGTATATATGTATTTACCTTATATTGCAGGCATGGTGTTAGCCAAAATCATTGGCAATCAAGCAATCCAGATTCCCACGATCGAACCAGTCCTCATTCAATTAGCTGGATTATTTAGTTCGTTGATGGTTCTGTTACTTCCACAAATCGGCTTTGTGGTTGGTTTATTCTTATTAAGTTTTTGGCACGCGGTAGTAGGTAGTTGGTTGAATCGTACGTATTATGAGATCGATACAGAAATACCGATGGATAATCGTGTGATCAAAAAGTTTACGACACAAAACAAAGGAAGTGTGACCCATCAATTTTTATTGATGTCATTGCTGTTGGTGACGGCACGATGGTTGGACGAACCTGTGAGTGTATTGCTCCAATTGACTGGTAGTCTGAGCGTACCAAAAGCGATGATCCAATTGTTAGTTTACGTAAAATGGATAAATGTCAGTGTATTGATCCTGGGAGTAATCGCTGTTTATCTTTTATGGAGGAAAGAACATGCAAAAAATATTCATTGATGGTGACGGCTCCCCAGTGAAAAATGACGTGATTGAAATTGCGGCATCTTTTCAATTAGAGGTGATGATCGTGACAAGTGTCGATCACTATACCAATAAAGAGTATCCAAGCTATGTACAGTTTGTATACGTCGATAAAGGGGCAGACAGTGCAGATTATAAAATCGTCGGGCTGATCAAAAAAGGTGATTTTTTGATCACTCAAGATTATGGCTTAGCTTCATTGGTCTTACCTAAAGGTGTTCGAGTCTTTCATCAATCGGGGAAGGAATTTGATACCACGAACATTGATGGATTATTAGAACAACGTTATCAAAGCAGTAAGTTGAGAAAAGCGGGCATTCGGACGAAAGGGCCGAAGCCTTTCACTCATGAAGATCACCAAAGGTTCAAAAAAGCGTTGATCCGAGCGCTTGCAGAAATTTGAATAGAATATAAAATAGGTGAACATTGTTTCTAACTAAACAGAAGCGGTGTTCCTCTTTTTTATTACTAAAAAAGTACGATATCTTTGATTGATTCTATAACAAAAGATATAATTATGAAGATTATTTAATTATATAATCATATATTTTTAACCAAAAAAGAAGGGAGTGCAGAAAATGAAACATGTGAAGGCGTTGGTGGTAAAAGCAATCATGATTTGGGCAATTTTGTGGATCGTTTTAACGGGACTGTATGGTGTTAGTTTCATGGATTCAACGATTGTCGGAGTAATCATTGTTGTCATGATCTATGTATTAGGTGATTTATTGATTTTACGAAAAGTAGGAAATATCGCGGCTACAATTGCAGATGCTGGTTCAGCTGCAGCCATTCTATGGTTATATCTTTATTTTATGAACGATATGACGGATATTTGGATGAAGGTTTTAGTACCGGCGGTATTGATCGGGATCGCTGAATGGTTCTTCCATAAGTGGTTGCTCTCGCAAAGAATCGTACCAGATGAACGAAAAATGAAATAATCAAACCAAAAAAGCTAAAATTATCAAATAGATAGCGAGTAAAAGGCTACAGACTAAAAAACAGGAATAGTCGTATCCGCAACTCTAATCATCAAGCAATGAGGTTGTGTCAAAAGTACACAGCTAAAAAAATAAACGAGAACATCCGAAAATAGTTTCATATTTTGGGATGTTTTCGTTTATTTTCGTCTTTTTTTATAATAGTTGATCAGTGTATCAATGGCTAAAAAGAGAATGACCACAGCTGCGATCGTATACGTGAATATACCTAATAGTGTAATAAAATTGATTTGATCGTCTGGTGCAGCTTGGACAAGCAACGAAGAGCCGACGATCAATGCGGCGAGTATCACACCAAATACTAAACGGTTCACCATACTTTCGATCCGGTTCATCAGTTGGTCTTGTTTTTTTAGTTCCAAATTGATTTTTCCTTGTCCAGAACGCCAAGTTTCTAGAAGGTGATAGACTTGTTGCGGGATTTTCGGTACGGTTTTGATACCATCGAGTATATCTAAGCCCGCTTGCTTCAAGGTATCTTCGACAGAGAGATGTGCTAAGAAATATCGTTGTGCAATGGGCGTAGCGACTTCCATCAAAGATACTTCAGGATCAAGGACACGAATCACTCCTTCTAATGTGCTAAACGCTTTAAGCAATAACGTGATATCACGATCGATTTGTAAGTTGTTCTGGTGGCAAATCGAGACGATCTGCGCAAAGACTTCTTGCAAGTCGATTTCTTCAATGGGGAGGTCTAAATATTGCGTCAAAAAGCTAGCGAGTTGTTGATGGAATTCACTTTCATCAAAAGGCCCTTCTTGTTGACATAAGTTGATGACGGCTTTTTCAATACGGTAAATATCTCGTGTATAAATCGCTAAAACGATTTCCATCAGCTTTTGTCTTAGCGAAGCAGAGAGACTACCCATCATACCGAAATCAATATAACTGATTGTATATGGTTGCAATGGTTCAGTGACAGTAGCAGTCGTTTTGAAAGAAATCGAGCCTAGTTGTTTTTGGTGTTCTTTTGTGTCTGTCGTTACATTTTCTGAAAGTTCTTCAACGCTTAAAGGATGGAACAATAAATTCCCAGGATGTGGATCGGCATGAAAAAAGCCATCGTCAAAGATTTGCTTCATAAAATGTTCGATCAATCGTTTAGCCACTTGTTGTTTCAATTGAGTATTCGTAAGTGTCTCAATGAGGCGTTCATCCGTTTCTTCAAGATTCATCAATTGGTTGAAGTTCTTTCCAGACATTTCTTCCATCACAATAACTTTTTTTGTGCAAAGTGCCTCATAGATTTTAGGGGATCTAATTTCATACCAATGGTTGTTTAGATTATAGAAAAGTGCACCATTTTGACTTTCTTTGTAGAAGTCCAATTCGTTTGTCAATGAACGTTTGACTTCTTGCAACACGCCTTTTAAATCGATGACGCTTGTTTCAGGAATATATTTGATCAAAGGAATCGCCCGTTCGAATAACTGTAAGTCCATCATGATTTCCTTCGCAATATTTGGATGTTGGACTTTTACAACGACTGCATCGCCATTCTTTAACGTTGCACGATGCGCTTGACCCATAGAGGCAGAAGCGAAAGGTGCTTTATTGAAGCTAGTAAAAATCGTTTCTAAGGATGCGTCTAATTCCTGTTCAATCGTTTTTTTCGTCGTGACAAAGGGATCACTTGGTACATTGTCTTGCAATGTTTTGAATGTCTTAGTAAACTCAGCAGAGAGTAAGTCATCACGGACAGAAAGCATTTGCCCAATTTTTATAAAGGTTGAGCCAAGTTCTTCAAAGGCTTTTTTTACTTGTTCAGGATTTTTTTGTTGGATCAGATTAGGCAGAACATTTTCTTTGATGAATACGTGAATGATTTCTGTTAACCGGCTTCGAGAAGTAGTTTTGGTCATAACTATGCCTCCTTTCTCTTATCATAACGATAAAGAAAAAAAGCGACAACTATTCCGCTGTTTTTTGAATAAAATGACATGTACCTCACCTTTTTTCAAATAAGCTGTTTGCATCTTTTGTTTTTGTGCTAAAATATGAAGTAAAAATGAATGATATCGAATACAGGAGGAAAATCTTTTGAAGATTACTTTATTATATGGTGGACGCAGTGCGGAACACGAAGTTTCGATTCTTTCAGCGTTTTCCGTTTTAAATGCTATTTATTATGCTTATTATCAAGTACAGCTCGTATTTATTAGTAAAGACGGACAATGGGTCAAAGGCCCGTTGTTGACTGAAAAACCTACAAGTGAAGAAGAATTGCACTTGACGTGGGACCCAAGTGGGAAAATGACAGAAGGATTTACGGGTACTGTCATCAATCCAGGAGAGATCAAAGAAGAAGGAACCATCGTCTTCCCAGTTCTTCACGGTCCAAATGGCGAGGATGGCACGATCCAAGGATTCTTAGAAACCTTGAATATGCCTTACGTCGGTGCGGGTGTACTGACAAGTGCTTGTGCCATGGATAAGATCATGACAAAATATATTTTACAAGCAGCCGGTGTACCGCAAGTACCTTATGTTCCAGTTTTGAAGAATCAATGGAAAGAAAATCCTAAAAAGGTATTTGACCAATGTGAAGGCTCATTGCTTTATCCGATGTTCGTGAAGCCAGCAAATATGGGATCAAGCGTGGGGATCACTAAGGCTGAAAATCGAGAAGAATTACAGAATGCCTTAGCAACAGCTTACCAATACGATTCACGTGCCATCGTTGAACAAGGAATCGAAGCACGGGAGATCGAAGTCGCTGTTTTAGGGAATGAAGACGTCCGCACGACCTTGCCTGGTGAAGTGGTAAAAGACGTGGCATTTTACGATTATGATGCGAAGTACATCAATAATCGCATCGAGATGCAGATTCCAGCAGAAGTACCAGAAGAAGTCCATCAAAAAGCACAAGAGTACGCAAAATTAGCGTATACGATGTTAGGTGGAAGTGGCTTGAGCCGTTGTGATTTCTTCTTGACGAATAAAAATGAATTATTCCTTAATGAATTAAATTCAATGCCTGGATTTACAGCATTCAGCATGTACCCCTTGCTATGGGAAAATATGGGCTTGAAATACGGTGACTTGATTGAAGAGTTGATCCAATTAGGCTTGAACCGTCATAATCAAAGACAAAGTTTCTTTGACTAATTGAAACGTAATCAGCACAAGTATGAATGTGTCGAAGTAGTATGTATAGCAAAATAAAGGTTGTGGATGATCATCTGGTACTGATTGAAAGCGAAAGATTTTTACTATTCGACGCTATCAGTATTGGCGATTTTCACCACCTTTTTTGTTCCTATTCCTATAGGACTACTGGTCTAAATCGAAAGGACAGAGAATGGATGAACATAACAATACAAGAAATTGCTCAAGCAGTTGGCAGTCATCATGAGTCAACCCAATCAATCACAGGAGTAGAATTTGATAGCCGCAAAATCAAAGAAGGCGATTTGTTCGTTCCTTTAGCTGGCACAAGAGATGGGCATGAATTTATTGAACAAGCTATCGCAAATGGGGCAGTTGCTTCTTTTTGGAGTTGGGCAGCCGAAAAGGCACCAGAGGGGATCGAGATCATACCAGTTTCTGATCCTTTAAAAGCAATGCAAGAGTTGGCGCAGTATTATTTAAAAAAAGTTGGGGCGGATGTAGTGGCTGTTACCGGTAGTAATGGGAAGACGACCACAAAGGATCTAACAGCTTCTGTCTTAGCGCAAGGATATAAAACTTATAAAACACAAGGAAATTACAATAATAATATTGGCATGCCTTATACGATCTTGCATATGCCTCAGGATACTGAAAAAATCGTTTTAGAAATGGGAATGGATCATGCCAATGAAATTACGGAACTCTCGTTGCTGGCACAACCAAAAGTTGCAGCAATCACGATGATCGGTGAGGCTCATATCGAGAATTTAGGGTCACGAGAAGGTATCGCCAAAGCAAAAATGGAAATTGCTGACGGGTTGCTACCAGACGGATTATTGATCGTACCGAATAATGAACCATTGTTAGAACCGTTGGTTGCTCCATTGTCTCAAAAAATCAAGACGTTTGGAATCGAACAAGGCGATATTTCTGCACAACAAATCATCGAAGAAAAGCAACAAACGACATTTATCGTTGAAGGCGAATCATTCACGATCCCTTTACCTGGTAAGTATAATGTGACGAACGCGCTGATTGCTTATGCGATCGGGCAGTTTTTCGGGTTGTCTCTGTCGGAAATCCGACGAGGTCTAGCAACTGTCTCAGTGACACAAAATCGAACAGAATGGCTGACTGCTGGAAATGGGGCAGCGATCTTAAGTGATGTTTATAATGCCAATCCTACAGCCATGGGATTAGTCTTAGATACTGTAGCAAGCCTCCCAGCAGCGGGACGAAAAATTGCCGTTTTAGCCGATATGTTGGAGCTAGGAGTAGACTCGCCTCTCATGCATGCTTCAATGAGTGAACATATTTCTTCAGACATCTTCTCGATGATCTTTTTGTATGGAAAAGAAATGCAGGCGTTAAAAGATGCTTTGGCTCAGAAATATCCTGATTTGCCGGTTTATTATACCGAAGAAAATAAAGAGCAATTGATTGCAGCGGTGATTGCTGAGATCCAGCCAGATGACACGATTGTACTAAAAGGTAGTAATAGTATGGGCTTGATTGAAGTGGTCGAACGACTACAAGAAATGAAATAAAAACTGTAAACTTGCAGAAAACAATAAATTATGCTAGAATAACCTATTGCCGAAAGATGAAGAGAAATTGGACTGGCTTGATGATGAAATGCGAAAGCCAGATGTCATAACAATGATAAAGCTGAACGCGACCCGTTTGGCTTTTCTAATGCCTAAACTTCGCAAAGTGATTTTTCGGTGGTGCCACAGGGGCTAAGAATGGATGGGAAACGTGCGTGGCCACTGTCAAAAAAGCAACAGACACTTTGACCGAACAAAAGACGGGGTAGCAAACTATAGCTACATCCTCAGTTAACAACCATATAGGAGGATTCATTTGAAATTTAAAGAACTAGAATTATCACCAGAATTATTAAAATCAGTAGAACGTGCAGGATTTGAAGAAGCAACACCGATCCAATCAGAAACGATCCCACTAGCCTTGGAAGGCAAAGATGTGATTGGACAAGCACAAACAGGAACAGGTAAAACTGCTGCGTTTGGCTTACCGATGTTAGAGAAAATCGATGCAAATCGTCAAGAACTACAAGGATTGGTTATTGCACCAACACGTGAATTAGCGATCCAAACACAAGAAGAACTTTATCGTTTAGGACGTGACAAACGTGTCCGTGTCCAAGCTGTCTATGGTGGCGCCGATATCGGTCGCCAAATCCGTGGATTGAAAGACCGTCCACATATCGTCGTTGGTACACCGGGTCGTATGTTAGACCATATCAACCGTCACACATTGAAACTTGGAACAGTTGAAACATTAGTATTAGATGAAGCAGACGAAATGTTGAACATGGGCTTCTTAGAAGATATTGAAAGTATTATCTCTAAAGTACCAGACCAACGTCAAACACTATTGTTCTCAGCAACAATGCCACCAGCAATCAAAAACATCGGTGTGAAATTCATGAAAGATCCAACACACGTGAAAATCAAAACCAAAGAAATGACTGCTGATTTGATCGATCAATACTATGTACGCGCAAAAGAATACGAAAAATTCGATGTGATGACTCGCTTGCTCGATGTACAATCACCAGAATTAACGATCGTCTTCGGACGTACAAAACGTCGTGTAGATGAATTAGCTCGTGGCTTAGAAGCTCGTGGCTATCGTGCAGAAGGTATCCATGGCGACCTTTCCCAACAAAAACGTATGAGCGTATTACGTTCATTCAAGAGTGGTCATTTAGATATTTTAGTTGCTACAGACGTAGCTGCACGTGGTTTAGATATCTCAGGAGTTACTCATGTATACAACTATGATATCCCACAAGACCCAGAAAGCTATGTTCACCGTATCGGTCGTACTGGTCGTGCAGGTAAAGGTGGTATGTCAGTAACTTTCGTTACACCAAACGAAATGGGTTACTTACATGTTATTGAAAACTTAACGAAAAAACGTATGACAACTTTACGTCCACCGACTGAAAAAGAAGCATTCAAAGGACAACTAGGCGCTGCTATTGAACAAATCGAAGAAAAACTTGAAGAGAATGGCTTAGATAAATATCTGCAAACTGCGGATAAATTATTGGAAGAATACTCTGCTCAAGATTTAGTCGCTTTATTGTTGAAAACAATAGCCAAAGATCCATCAGATGCAACACCAGTAAAAATCACACCAGAACGTCCATTGCCTATGCAGAAAAAAGGCTACAACAAAAATGGTAAACGTGGTGGCGGAAGTGGCGGCGGAAACAACCGTAATCGTCGTGATAATGGCAACTACCGTGGCAACAAAAATTCAAAAGGTAGCGGTAGCTACAGCAAAAACCATAACAAACAAAAAGACAATGGTGGAAAACGCACAAACGACAAAAAACGTGGTTTCGTGATCCGCACGAACAACGACTAATCCACATGTAAAGTGGTGGTCTTAGAAGGACCATCCGAATAAGCCCGTCAGATCCAAAAATAGCTTACCTATTTTTGGCCTTGGCGGGCTTATTTTGTATTGTTTATTTGGCAATGATAGATAATGAAAAAAACAAACATACTCTCTCTTTCATTACATAAAGAAGTAGAGATCATAGGGTAAAAACCTACTAATAATGGGAAGTCTAAGAGTATTAAGTATAAATTTAACGTAGTTCCTCTTTTTAGTAGGTAATTTAGATAACTTTAATAAAAATGTTATTTAAAAAAATAAAATATTTAGCTTTTTTAGGATATAGCAACAAATTTTTGTTTTTTTTGTTTTTTTTGTTTATTAAGTAAAAATAATTTCTTTTTTTATGCGTGATCCATGGTAAATTAGAATTAATACCAATAAAATGATTTTATAAACAAACAAGGCGGAAAATGATTTATATATCAGCTGTTTTTCGAATTGTAAGTCTTATTTTTTTGAAAAACGTTCGTAAAAAAAGAAATGAAGTGACTTGAACTGTTTTCTTTGCATCAGAGATTTTTATCAATCAATTCTCAATGGTTTTTTATTGGAGAAAATGAAGAAGTGGGTTTTCACTAGGAAACAACTTTCATTTTTGTTATTTCTAGACTTATTGGTGGTAAATTGTCTAAAATTTGGTAGAATTAGAGTGTTCTAAAATTTTTTGAAAAGAGAATCGTGTATGATAAAAGGGATTGGGATTGATGCAGTTGAACTGTCGAGGATTGCTAAGATCATTAAAGAAAAGCAAAACTTTATTGATCGTGTACTGACACCAAGTGAAATCGAAATGTTTCGTTTGCTGCCATTTCATCGTCAGGTTGAGTTTTTAGGCGGTCGTTATGCATGTAAAGAAGCTTTTTCAAAGGCTTGGGGAACAGGGATCGGTAAAGTTACCTTTCAAGAGATCGAAATTTTAAAAAATGGATCAGGACAACCAATTGTAACGAAATCTCCACATGAAGGAGCAGTCTGGGTCAGCATCACACATACAGACGAGTTAGCTTTTGCACAGATTATTTTAGAAGACTAGAAAGAAGGAAGAACAATGGTTATTGCTTGGCATCGTCCGACAAAAGCAATTGTACATAAACAGGCAATTACAGAAAATGTAGCAAATGAAATAGCTCGATTGAATGGGAAAGAATTGTTTGCTGTTGTCAAAGCAGATGGTTACGGTCATGGAGCAATCGAAACAGCAGAAGCTGCAAAAAAAGGTGGAGCTTCTGGTTTTTGCGTAGCTACTTTAGATGAGGGAATCGAGCTGAGAGAGGCAGGTTTCACACAACCTATTCTTGTATTGAATATGGTTCCGATCGATGCGTTGACACTTGCAGTCATCCACGATCTATCTATTACTGCGGGAATAAAAGAATGGTTGGAAGCTGCGGCTACTTATATAGCAGAACGACATCTAGAATATTTATTGAAATTGCATTTGAAAGTCGATACCGGAATGGGAAGAATTGGCTTTCTCAATAGTGCAGAAGTGAATGAGGCAGTGGAAATCATCCAGGATAGTCCCAATTTAGAATGGGAAGGGATCTATACTCATTTTTCTACAGCAGATCAAGCAGATACCACCTATTGGGAACAGCAGAACCAAAAATTCAGTGAGATCATCGAAAGTCTACCTACTTTACCAAGATATGTCCACAGCAGTAATAGTGCTACTGCATTATGGCACGAAAAAGCTACAGGCAATATGATCCGCTATGGGGTAGCAATGTATGGCTTGAATCCATCCGGTCACGCGTTAGCGGAAGTGTATCCCCTACAACCAGCGCTTGAACTTGTATCTGAATTGATCCAAGTGAAAGAGTTGCCAGCAGGAGAAGGTGTAGGTTATGGAAAAACCTATACGACTTCAGCTTCAGAATGGATCGGAACTGTACCAATCGGTTACGCAGATGGTTGGTTACGGAAAATGCAAGGTTTCTCATTATTAGTGGAGGGGAATTATTGTGAGATCATTGGTCGTGTATGCATGGATCAATTGATGATCCGTCTGCCCTATCAAATGCCAGTAGGAACTAAAGTGACGTTGATTGGGGAAAATCAACAGGCTAAAATCACAATGCAAGATGTAGCAGATCAATTGGGTACGATCCATTACGAAGTCGCATGTGTGCTAGGGCCCCGCATACCTAGAGAATATCAAGAGTGAGGAGAGGCGTATGGTAAAAAGAGGAGATATTTATTTTGCTGATCTTTCTCCGGTGGTAGGATCAGAACAAGGTGGGACAAGACCGGTCTTAGTGATTCAGAACAATTTAGGTAATCATTTTAGTCCAACGGTCATCGTAGCAGCAATTACTGCGAAAATGGCGAAACCTAAATTGCCCACACATATAGGAATCAAAGCGACCGGAACAGGGATCGAAAGAGACTCAGTCATTTTACTTGAACAAATCAGAACGATTGATAAGTCCAGATTAAAAGAAAAAGTCTGTCATTTGGAACGATCGATCATGTTAGATGTCGATCGTGCATTAAAAATCAGTGTTGGTATCGAAGCGCTTGTCCCAGTGTCAAAATAAAAGACAAAAACAGCACGCTTATACATAAAAAATAGCACCGTGTGTTTAGTCAATCATTGCGCGATTCAGCGCTTGGCAACAACAAAAAAGAGGAACTTCAATGGTCTGGGACATTCGTCCTATCGCACCACCTAAAACCGAATAAACGGCGGGAACAGAAGTAACCTCTTCGAAAATAAGGCGCCATCCACAAAAATTTGAAAAATAATTTTCGTGGATGGTGCCTTATTTCTCGAAGCTAAACATTTTGATCCCGACCTCTGGCTGTCGTGCCTTTTTTTGTTTGTGTGGTTCAGTTTTGCCGGATTTTCCAGTTCTATCGGAAGATATGGTTTATAAAATAACAATATATATATTGAAAATAAGATTATAATTTTATGAGTAACCAATTTAGACATTTTTTTAGAAACTATGGTAAGCTTTTTATAACAGATTTATTTGACTACACATAAAAAATTTATCGGGATGCTACATTTGATAGTGGACTAGTGGATAAAAGAAGATTAATTATTTATTAAGCAAAAGATGACAACATTCGGACAGTTTGATTTAACTGTCAAAAAATTAGTTGCTGGATTGAAAATAGGATTGAAAATCGTATGGTTTTCATGATAAAGTGATGCAGCTGAAACAAAAAAAGGTGATGAATATGAAATCAATAAAAAATACAATAAACTTATATTTACTTGATTGGAAACGAATTTTTAAAAATCCTGTTGCGACTCTCTTGATCATCGCAATTATGATCATTCCTTCATTATATGCTTGGTTCAATATCAAAGCATTATGGGACCCTTATGGCAATACAGGGGAATTACCGATTGCTGTTTATAGTGCAGACAAGCCGGCTGAGTTTGAAGGACAAGACGTTGCCATCGGAAAAGAAGTACTGAAATCATTACATGAAAATAAAGATTTAGGTTGGCAGTTTGTTGACTCTAAAAAAGAATTAGAAGACGGTGTACGGTCTGGGGAGTATTATGCTGGTATCTATTTGCCAGAGAATTTCTCGGAGGATTTATTAAGCTTTACGAGTGGTGATATCAAAAAGCCGGAAATTGAATATACAGTCAATGAAAAAATCAATGCCATTGCACCAAAAATCACAGATAAAGGTGCATCTACGATCCAATCACAAATCTCCAGTGAATTTATTCGGACGGCGAGCGAAACTTTACTAAAAGTCTTTAATGAAATTGGGTACGATATCGATACAAATCTGGTAAGTATCAATAAAGTAAAATCAATGATTTTATCAACAGATGAAAACTTAGATACGATCGATGGCTATACCCAACAAGTACTTGATCTACAAAAACAACTACCAGATATCAAAGACAAATTAGCGAAAGCAAATGAATTTGTTGATTATCTCCCAGAAGTGGATGAGATGGGACAAAAGGTCGTTGAATTGAACGATAAAATGCCAGAATTAAAGGAACAAGCCAAAATCATTCTTGACCTTCAACAAAAAATCCCGGAGATCCAAGATGCTGGACGACAAATTGCTGAAATCGACAACGATTTTTCATTAATCGAAGAAACGATGAATCAAGGAATCGAGGAAGCAAAACAAGGATTGACCATCATCCAACAAGTCCAAGACATCTTACCTGATGTGAAAAATTTAGAATCACAAGCGAAGAATCTCGCAGAGGATACCAAAACGGGCGCTGAACAATTAAAAGAAGCAGTACCAGGTATCACGACAAGCGTGAAGACGACGTTAGATTCGATTGGGCAAGTAGCGACAAATACAGCTAGTTTAGCTGATGCAATCAATTCTGCCCTAAAAACAGCTGTAGAAGATAATAAGTTGACAGAAGAAGAACGAGAAAATCTACTGAAGCTAGTTGATAACATATCCTCTAGTATTAGTAGTCAGCAAACAGCAATAAATAGCCTAATAGAATTTTTAACAAATTTACAAAAAGAAAATGGTGGAGAGAATTTAACTAATATTATAAATCTATTAAACAATATCAGTGCAAATTTAAATACAATTAACTCACGTCTGCCAAATCTTAAGAGTATCATTCAATCAGCTAGTGTAGAAGAAATTGAAAAATTAGTGTCTGACGAATTAACAAGTATAACAGCAGCTGCAAAAAATGTTAATGATACTATCGGTAAAATAGACGTAAACGAAGTCAGCACCACCGTTGAATCAATCTTGACTCAAGTGATCGATACGATCAGTACGGCGCAAGGTGCGTTGAGTAAAGCAGATCAAATCGACTTTGATTCGCTATTAAATTCAACCAAAGCAACCGTGACAAATGCGGTGGCGATCTTAGAGAAATATCAAAAAGAAATGCCTGCAATCGGTCAAGAGGTCCATGATGCAAATACGATGCTAAATGGTAATATGGAAACGATCGTAAATGGAATCAATAAGGGAGCTGACCTATACAATAACGACTTACCTGTATTAGAAGAGAAACTTGGTTTAGCTGCTGATTTTATCCAAAATGATTGGCCAACGATCAAAAATGAAATCAATACCACAATGACCACCGTCAACGATAAAATGCCAGAAGTTGAAACAGCAGTGAATGCTGCGGCAGACTTGATCACGAACGACTGGCCAAACATCAAAGCTGGTATCCAAAAAGCCGCAGACACGATCCGTAAAGGAGAAGAAGAGGTTGATCTTGGGGAAGTCATCAAACTCTTGAAATTAGATGCGACAAAGGAAAGTGAATTCTTTACGATGCCTGTGGAACTGCAAACTAATTCGTTGTATCCAATCCCTAATAATGGATCAGCAAGTACACCGTTCTATACTGCGCTATGTTTGTGGGTAGGTGCGGTCTTACTTTCAAGTGTCGCTACAACAGATTATTATTTAGATAAAAAAGCGCGTAAAAACTATACAAAACGGGAACAGTTTGGCGCCCGCATGTTGACCTTCTTGACGATGGCGATCGCTCAAAGCTTGATCGTTACTTTAGGGAACATGTTCTTGCTTGGTGTGTATGTAGTGAATCCAGTTTACAGTGTACTGTTTGCTGTTTTGATTGCTTTGTCATTTATGATGATCGTCTATGTTTTAGCAGCACTGTTTGACAATGTCGGCAAAGGGATAGCCATCATTATTCTTGTCTTGTCCATATCTGGTGGTGGTGGGAACTATCCAATTCAAGTTTCAGGGAAATTTTTCCAAATGATCAATCCTTTCTTGCCATTTACTCATGCAGTCAACCTCTTACGTGAATCAGCTGGTGGTATCTATTGGCCAAATGCGCTACATGCGATTTTGATATTAGTCGGCATATTTATTGTCGTAGGAATCGTTGGTACAGTATCCTATCCATTTGTAAGTGAAAAAATGAAGAAATTCAAAGAAGCTGCGCATGAAAGTCGAATCTTCCACTAGAAACGTGATGCCATCTATTCGTTTCTCGTAAAGGTTTGAAGTCTCAGTTTTTAAGTGAAGACGAGTTTAGGATAACGTTATTTTCCTAAGCTCGTCTTTTTTCTATACCAGAGAAAGCAAGTGGTTTAATTATGGAAATCACTCTAAAAATGAATTAAAAAAATATGGGGATTTTCTATCGATATTTTTCCCGAATTTTGTTGACATTTAAAGGTCAAGGGCGTACTATAACATCTTGTTTACTATAAAAAATGACACCTGTAATTCGTAGGGGAAAAGGTGTGTAAAGGAGCATAGAAATTGGATTACTTAAAAAGGTTGTTAGTAGGGAAGCCGTTGAAGTCGGCGGAAAACGACGAGCATAAATTAACAAGGTTTGCTGCGTTAGCACTACTATCTTCCGATGCGTTGTCATCGATTGCGTACGGAACAGAACAAATCGTTGTGGTATTAGTGGCGTTGTCTGCTGCTGCGATCTGGTATTCATTGCCAATTGCTGCATTTGTTATTATTTTATTGATTTCATTAACTCTTTCTTATCGGCAGATCATTCACGCATATCCACACGGGGGTGGGGCTTACGTTGTTAGTAGTGAGAACCTCGGTAAAAATGCTGGACTGATTTCGGGCGGGTCTTTATTGATCGATTATATGCTGACTGTTGCGGTTTCCGTCTCAGCCGGTGCAGAGGCGATTACTTCTGCTATACCAGCTCTATATGGGCATCAAGTAGCGATTTCAGTGACTATCGTCCTCTTGTTGATGATGTTGAACTTACGTGGACTGAGAGAGTCAGCTTCGTTTTTACTATTCCCAGTCTATACATTTATTCTCGTCATCTCCTTATTGATTGTCGTTGGTTTGTTTAATATTGTGACTGGGGCAGTACCATTACAAGCAACAGCATTGCCTGGTGCAGTTGTCCCTGGGGTTTCCGTCGCATTGATCTTACGGGCTTTTTCTTCTGGTTCTTCTTCATTGACTGGTGTAGAGGCAATCAGTAATGCAGTACCGTTCTTCAAAAAGCCACGGGCGAAAAACGCAGCGATGACCTTGACGATGATGGCATTGATCTTAGGATTCTTTTTTGTAGGGATCACGTTTATCAACTATTGGTATGGAATCGTTCCTGAAAAAGAAGTAACTGTTCTTTCCCAAATCGGACAAGCTGTTTTTGGACATGGGATCTTGTATTATATCTTGCAATTTGCGACAGCTTTGATTTTGGCAGTGGCAGCAAATACAGGGTTTTCTGCCTTTCCAGTATTAGCCTATAACTTAGCAAAAGATAAATTCATGCCTCATATGTACCAAGATCGTGGTGATCGTTTAGGGTACTCAAATGGGATCATCACGCTTGCATTAGGGTCGATTGTGCTATTGTTTATTTTCAATGGCTCTACTGAACGATTGATTCCATTGTATTCCATTGGTGTATTTATCCCCTTTGCATTATCGCAAACAGGAATGGTCATCAAATGGAAAAAAGAAGGCAAAAAGTGGTGGACGAAATCAATTGCGAATATTACGGGTGCATTTATCTCTTATGCCATCATTGCAATTTTATTTGTTTACCGCTTAGGGGATATTTGGCCGTTCTTCATCATCATGCCAATCGTCATGTTCGTCTTCTATAAAATTCATGATCATTATAAAAAAGTAGCAGAACAACTTCGATTAGAAGACGAAGTAAACTTACACGAGTATGAAGGAAATACGGTTTTGGTACTTGTAGGGAACGTTACGCGGGTAAATACCGGAGCGTTGAATTATGCGCGTTCGATTGGTGATTATGTTGTTGCTATGCACGTTTCATTAGATGAGGATATCGAAAAGGAAAAAGAGATCCAAGCAGAATTTAAAAAGCATTTTCCAGATGTTCGTCTTTCAATCGTCCATTCTTCTTATCGGTCGATTCAAAATCCGATTTTGCGTTATGTGGACATAGTCAGCAAGAATGCTGCAAAACAAAATTATACGACGACCGTATTGATTCCACAGTTTGTACCAAATCGCAGATGGCAGAATATCTTGCATAATCAGACGAGTCTGAGATTGCGTTTACGTCTTTCTTGGCGTGAAAATATCGTCGTAAGTACGTATAGTTATCATTTGAAAAAATAATTACATGATAGCGAGTAACAATTTTTGACCTTAGAACAGCACTTTGGTGTTCTAAGGTTTTTTTATAGTTACATGAAATTGGGTTGGGTATTCAATTTTACGAAAAATGTATTCACGTTGTATTTATATTATGATGATAATAGATAGAATGGAGGGCGAAGATTATGAAGACTAGGAAACAAGGTAATGCGATTGTTTTAACTGTACCTACTAAATTTGGCATAGAAGAAAATGTTGAGTATAGTGCTGTTAAGGGAGAAGACGATACAATCACGTTTATAAAAAAGAAAAAAATATTTTTGATGAAGCATTTGAAAATGATGAAACAATTGATGCAAGTGCTGGTTTTCCTGAGGATTCACTGGTAGGAAAGGAAATTATTTAATGGCATATACTATTAATGGCTATACGCCTAAACAAGGCGATTTTGTGATTATTAATTTCAATCCCAGTATAGGTAGAGAGATTAAAAAAAGAAGACCTGCAATTGTTGTCAGTGCGAACCATTATAATGCAGTAACAGGAATGTGTGCGGTTTGTCCAATTACTGATACGAAATATAAAAACCATATTGCATTAGATAAGAGGCATAAACTACAAGGATATATCAATCCTTTTTAAATCAAAACATTTGATTTTATGGAAAAGCAGAGAAATATACTCTTCGTAGAGAAAGCCACTCTGGCTGAATTAGGTGAAGTGGCGCAAATCATTGATATGGTGTTTGATTTTTCGTCATTATTGTCAGAGTGAGTAGCAACTCATTTATTTATAGTTTATGTAGAACTGTACATACCAGAAGATTCAGTCAATGACTATCTATCTGAATTTCAAATAAAAAAACACCACCAAATCAAGAATTTATTTCTTGAACTGGTGGTGTTTTCAACTATTTAAAAATAGAAATCCATTGGGTTCAATATGGATTCTCTATGTTCGTCATCTTGAATGCTTTGCCGCAGGGTCTAAACGGCGTTCGATGATCCCTAAGACCCAGTCGGTGATGATTGCCATGAAGGCTGTTGGCAAGGCTCCAGCTAAGATGATCGACGTACCATCTGTGGCATTTGTCCCACGAATGATGATGTCTCCTAGTCCGCCAGCTCCGACGAAGGCACCGATGGCGGTGATCCCGATGGCAACGACTAAAGCATTTCTAATGCCTGCCATAATGACTGACACAGATAGCGGTAGTTCTACCATAAAGAGACGTTGGCTGGCTGTCATCCCCATCCCTTTACCGACATCAAGGATATTTTTGTCGACTTGGATCATCCCAGTGTACGTGTTCTTGATGATCGGCAATAGCGAATACAAGAACACCGTGACGATCACGACATTGACCCCTAAACCTAAACCAATCATCAAAATCGAAACCATCGCTAAAGAAGGAATCGTTTGGATGATATTTGTAAAACGGATCACCCAATTGGCTAACTTACGTTTTCGTGAAATGAGAATACCAACGGGGATACCGATGATTGCTGCAAAAAGTACGCCATAGATCGAAATGAGAAAGTGACGTAGGAACTGTGAAAAGACATACGTACCATTCTCTTGAAAATAATAAATAAATTGTTCAAGCCAATTCATGTTTTCCATCATCGTCACTCCCCTCCAAAGTATTGGTTTTCTTTTAAAAAGCGTTCTGCGACGACAGAAGGCTCAACCAAATTATTGTCTGCTTCATAGTTCAATTGTTGCATTTTTTCAGTGCTGATCGTATTACTTAATTTTGTTAATGCTTCTGCTAAACCCGGCGTATCTTTTAATAGTTGATTATCTACAACCGGTGCAGCGTCATAAGGTGGGAAAAAACTCAAGTCATCTTCTAGCATGACTAGATCATAACTAGCAATACGTCCGTCTGTCGAATAACCTAAAACGATATCCATTCTCCCAGCTTCTACAGCGTCATAGACTAGACCGATCTGCATAGGCAAGATGGAATCAAATGAAAAGCCATATGTTTCTTTGAAGCCGTCATAGCCATCTCCTTTACGATTGATCCAGGAAGTATCCACTCCAGCGACAAGTTCATCGGCGACATTTTTCAAGTCACTGACTTTCTTTAAATTGTATTTTTCCGCAGTATCTTTGCGAACAAGAAAAACGTAGGTGTTCTCGAACCCATAAGAAGGAAACCAGGTTTGATCATACCTTTTTTCAAATTCACGTTTTACGATATCAAATGCTTTTTCAGGATCTTTCTCAGGCGGTAAATTAAGGGTAGTAGTCAAATCCGTCCCTGTATAGCGAGCGGCAGAAATAGACGCGTCGCCGTTCATCATTGCTTGATGATTGATCGTCGTCGTTGCTAAGTTATTGATGATCGTCGTATTTTTTTCCGTATAGTGTTCAACCATCCCAGCAACGATACTGGCAATGATCTGAGCTTCAGAAGTGATCCCACCGGTGATAGAAATCGTATCTTCATCAGTATTACTTGCCAATCCTGGGAAGGAGCAACTTGCAAGTAATAAGACGGTCAATACGAGAACGACACTATTTCTGATTCGTTTCATTCGTCATTCTCCTCCCTCAATGCGATCGGAGTTAACCGATTCTCCAATAGTCCTAATAAGAAATCTGCAAGCAATGCTAAGATCGTTACAGGGATCGTTCCAGCGAAAATCAAATCGGGTTGATAATTATTCAAACCGCTAAAAATCAAATCGCCTAGCCCGCCTGCGCCGATGTAAGAGGCGAGGGTTGCCCATGCAATCACATAGACTGCTGCTAACCGGATACCTGCCATGATCGTCGGCATAGCAATCGGCAATTCGACAGAAAAAATCGATTGGATATTTGTCATTCCCATGCCTTTTGCGACATCGCGGTAATTCCAATCCACATTTTTCATCCCAATATAGGTATTTCTTAAAATAGGTAAAAGGGAATAGATAAATAGGGCAATGATTGCAGGCAATTTACCGACACCGAATAAAGGAATCATAAGTGCTAATAGGGCAAGAGAAGGGACTGTTTGTAACGCACTGGTCAGTCCAATAACAATCGTTGCGACTTTAGGAAAACGCGTCAAAAGAACACCTAAAGGAACAGCAACGGCAATCCCGATGACCAATGCAATTGCTGAAATATAGAGATGTTCGAGACTTTTTGAGAGGATCTCAGCGCCATGTTGTTGAAAAAATTCGGCCATTGGTTAAACCTCCTTTGTTTCAGATGGCGTACCAATTGCATCAGTAAGCGATGGTTCTTCGCCCCAGATCACGTCATAGACGATGTCGACAAGAGAGGCTCGAGTTAAAATACCAACGACTTTATTTTGTTCATCAACTACTGGCACATATTTTAAACCACGTTTTAAGATTCGTTGTAAGGTATCACGTAAATAAGCAGATTGTTTTACATAAAAAACATCCTTGTTCAAGATATCGCCAACACTCGAGACTTTTCCACGTTTCTTATCGATTGTTTCAACATCGATAAATCCTTTTAAGGTATTTGAATTATCCGTCACTAAAAGCGTATCGACGCGTTTTTCACGCATCAATTTGATGGCTTCTTGCAATGATTTTTCTGGCGTGATCGTGATGGCTTGGTTCAGCATGACTTCGCCTACTTTTGTGGTATCTGGTTTGGCTTGAAGTAAGCGATCTTCACCGATCAATTCTTCGACAAATTCATTGGCAGGGTGGCGTAAAATATTTTGTGGCGTATCAAATTGAATGACTCTACCTTCACTCATGATCGCGATACGACTGGATAATTTGATTGCTTCATCCATATCATGTGTCACGAAGACGATGGTTTTTCCTAGACGTTCTTGCAGATCCTTGACTAAATCTTGTAAGGAATCTCTTGTGATAGGGTCTAATGCTCCAAAAGGTTCATCCATCAAAATGATGTCTTGATTCGCCGCTAACGCGCGAACGACACCGATACGCTGCTGTTGACCACCAGATAATTCATGTGGGTAACGATCAAGCATTTCACGAGGAAGTTCCACCAGGTCGATCATTTTATCTGCTGTTTTGTTCCGTTCTTCTTGGCTGACCTTCAATAATTTTTGGACAAGAGTGATATTTTCCCGGATCGTCATGTGAGGCATCAAACCGATACTTTGAATCACATAGCCGATTTGTCGTCGGAGTTCAACGGGATTGATTTCTTGGATCGACTTTCCATCAATCAAAATCTGACCTTCTGTCGGGTCCGTCATGCGGTTAAGCATTCGCATCGTAGTGGTTTTTCCGCTACCACTTGTACCGATAAAACAGATGAATTCGCCTTTTTCAAAAGAAATATTGACGTTCTCGACCGCGACTTTTCCACCTTTATAAATTTTTGATACATTCTGAAATTCGATCATCATTGCACCTCTTCTTTTCTTTTCCATAAAGAATGTTCTTATAATAGTATGCCTAAAATAACTAAGGAATACAAATTTGATGATTTATTTACTATACAAATAACTAGACTAGTAGGCGTTTTTTGAAATTATAAATAAAATATAGCTGAAAAGATAACGCAACCAATCATAAATGAATGGAAGGATAAGATTTTTGCTTTTTGGCATTGTCGGCATAAAATGGTAAAATAAAAGGGCCAAACAGAGAAAGTGAGTGACGATATGTTAACAACAGAAGATTTCGATTTTGAGTTACCCGAAGAACTGATTGCCCAAACACCATTAAAAGACCGGGATCATTCCCGATTACTTGTAGTTGACCGTAAGACAGGTGGGATGATGGATAAACATTTCCATGAAATCATTGAGGAATTAAATCCTGGTGATGCGTTAGTGATGAATAATACACGCGTATTGCCTGCGCGCTTATACGGTGAAAAAGTAGAGACGGGTGCCCACTTAGAAGTATTGCTTTTGACCAATACAGAAGGTGACACGTGGGAGACACTGATCAAACCAGCCAAACGTGCCAAAGTAGGGACAGAGATCATTTTTGGTGACGGCCGTTTAAAAGCAGTTGTGAAAGAAGAGCTGGATCATGGTGGACGAATCATTGAGTTTGCCTATGAGGGGATTTTCTTAGAGAATCTAGAAGCGCTTGGCGAAATGCCGTTACCGCCTTATATCAAAGAACGTTTAGAAGATCCAGATCGCTATCAAACTGTCTATGCAGAAGAGAATGGCTCAGCAGCTGCACCAACTGCTGGCTTACATTTCACGACAGAATTATTAGATGAAATCAAAGCAAAAGGCGTGGAGCTTGTGTATTTGACACTGCATGTCGGTCTAGGAACCTTCCGTCCAGTGAGTGTCGATAAAATCGAAGAGCATGAAATGCACAGTGAATTTTATCGTTTGACCGAAGAAGCTGCTACTCGTTTGAATCAAGTTCGCCAAAATGGCGGGAAAATCGTGGCAGTAGGAACGACTTCAATCCGCACATTAGAAACGATTGGTACGAAATTTGATGGGGAGATCAAAGCAGATAGTGGTTGGACTGATATCTTTATTACGCCAGGGTATGAGTTCAAAGTAGTTGAAGCTTTTTCTACGAATTTCCATTTGCCAAAATCCACTTTAGTGATGCTAGTCAGTGCGTTTGCTGGTAGAGAATTAACATTATCAGCTTATCAACATGCCATCGATGAACGTTACCGTTTCTTCAGTTTTGGAGATGCGATGTTTGTAAAGTAACTTTTTAAGATAAAAAAGACCCCGACTCTCGATTAGTCGGGGCTTTTGTGCTTCGGAAGGAAACAAATAAATAGAATTAGTGTAACTTTCCATAGAACATGCAAAGTACGGTGTTGAATTTCTTCTTGATAAACAAAAAATCTTGTTTTCTTTACATCTTCAACAGTTGAATCATCTCTTGTTCCTATTCAATTTTCAGATGTTCATGTTATTTAATTGTTACGTATCCCACTACTTCTTTTTTTGAACGATTTTCGTTTCAAACAATCATACGCATTCGCTATTTATAATGGTTACTTCACATGCTCGTTAAGGTGAAACTTGTACTTCTAACAACTTTGTTTGCTTATACTACTCTATCGAGAAATTCTTCTATCTATTTGTCTTTTCCTCCTTCCTTATGGTTAAATCATACCACGTTTTGGTAGCGTTTGCAATTGATATGTATTGATTATTTTAAAATATTTCTCTTCATATGTATATATGCGATATAGTTGAATTAATTAAAAAAATGATGTTATACTAAAATAGTGCGTTATACATAACGTATGATTTTTAAAGGAGGTATAGGATGGATAGTTACAAAAAAACAATAGAAGAAATAGCAGAAGAAACAAAAGTAGATATAGATCAAGGCTTGTCGATGACTGAAGCAAAAGAAAGAAGTCAAAAACAAGGCAAAAATCAATTCGAAGAAGCCCCCAAAGAATCACTCTTCAAAAAATTTATACGAAGTCTTTCAGATTTCACCACGATTGTTTTGTTAGTTGCCGCAGTCATTTCATTTTACACCGCATTTGCAACTGAACATGGAGACCTGTTCGAAGGACTCTTGATCATTGCGATTGTTATCATCAATTCAGTTC